>CAZMHW010000098.1:706-9893 GCA_964566105.1 uncultured Akkermansia sp. | reverse complement strand
CGCCGGTGGTATCTTCTTTGTATTTCTTAGCAAGCCCCCTGTAATGGTATGCTTTAGCTTGTCCAGGCTTCAATTCCAGTGATTTTGAAAAATCTTCAATGGCTTTGTCGTCTTCTCCTTCCACAATCAGACACATACCGCGTTCCAGATAAGCGGGAGCAAAACCTGGCTTCAAATCGATTACCTTATTTACGTCCTGAACGGCTCCTTTATAATCCTTCACTTTGTACTTTGCCAATGCCCGGTAATAATAGTATTCATAGTTCTCTTTCACTTCAATGGCTTTGGACATGTCTGAGATCACACCCCAGTTTTCAGAGAGCTGAAACCGTGCCAGGGCTCTATAGTAGTAGGCGGACACATTTTTTTTATCGTACCACAATGCCTTTGTCTCATCTTCAATGCATTCTTTGTCTTTCCCTATAGAAAACAAAGCGGCTCCCCTATACACATATGAATTTACGAACCCTTTTTTTAGTACCAGGGACTTATTGAAATCAGCGATTGCCTGCTCAAATTGTTTAAGGTAAAATCTAGAAAGGCCGCGGCTGTAATACACTTCATAATTATCCGATTTCAGATGAAGAGATTTGTCATAATCTTTTATGGCGTCTTCATCCAGCTTGAGATAAAATTTCACTAAGCCCCGCTTATAATAGATTTCAGGACTTTCGACGCCCAGGGCAATCGTTTTATTGTAATTATCAAGCGCTTCGGGGTATTTTTTTTGATCAAAGGCAAGCTCCGCCAATTGTAAAAAATCAGAGGAAGAATTTTGTGCCTCCCCCGGACGAATAAGAAAAAACAGAATTATGACACATAAACCATTTTTCATAGCCTAAATTTAAGCTAATTGCCTGGAAAATGGCACTTATAGTTCTTAATTTATAACAGGTTCCGGGTGAATAAGTGAATGTGTGGACCTATGGGCTCGCTCCAAGGTCTTCAACAATCTACTTCATGTATTTTTGTTTCACCTCACTAAACCCGGGAAAGTTGTGATAGTGCCAGTTCGCAATCACCTTGCCGTCTTTGATTAACATAAGCCCCGGATTACTTCGGATCATTGTTTTTAACACTGTATTGTCTACCGTTGCGAAGTCATACAATGCGTTGTGTTTGTGTTTAAAATCATCTATTTCCTTTGCACCACTGGCAGTTAAAGCAATAAATTTCAATTTTTCCTGTGTGGCAAGTTTATAGAAATCGGTGATTTTCGACATAAGAACTTCCTCATCTTCGGTGTGTGCCAACTCATGCATTACTAACCAAAAGCTGTAATTTTTGTCATTTAAAACCGAATCCGTAACATTTACACCGTTCAGATCTGTCACTGTAAAATCTGTTATTTTAGGTGCATCTACAGCGTCTTTCACCACCACATTATCAGTGGCAAACCATTTCCAATTCAGAGTATCCTGCCAAGGATAATTTTTAAGAGTGAAATGTTCTTTTTTTCCTGTCTTGATATTCTCGTAAATAAACCCTGTTTCTATCACAGCAGGGGAATAGGTTGGCGGAAATTTCATGTTTTCTTTGATGCTCATTCCAGGCGCGTATGGTCTGAAATCCAGTGGAGGCAAATTGCGGTAAGCATATATTGGAAATCCGAAAGCAAAAACAAGCCCAAGTGTAAATACGGAGCCCATAAGCATGGGAGCCCACAGTGGGTTGATATTATTACGTCCTGAAAATAATAAAGTAATAAGAACCATCAGCGCCACATCCTTCCAGAAACTTTCCCATGGCTTCAAAGGGAGGAAGTCGCCAAAGCAACCGCAATGGGTTACTTTGTTATAACAGGCAGAATAGAAGGTAAGGAATGTGAAGAAAGCGATTTGGGCAAACAATAACCACAAAGTCAAGTCCCTTTTATAGCCTATCAATAACATAACTCCCAATATTATTTCACTGGCACAAATAAGAATGGCCAAAGGCAGAGCGATGTGTGCAAAGTATTCGAAGAAAGCAAGGCCGGTATCATTTTGAAACACTTCAAAATACTCCTTCAACTTATAACTAAATCCGAGGGGATCGTTTGCCTTGATAAAACCCGAAAAAATAAACAGGCCTCCCACTAGGATTCTGGAAACGTGGGTGAGCCATGGTAATTTCGCAATAAAATCAGCTCCATTGATCAGGATGAGCTGTATAGCCAGAAGAATCGATAACGTTGTTTTACTGAAACACGGAGGGCAGATAAAATAAATAAGCGCCGCCAATGCTGCCGACCAGATAAAACGAAAGAGTTTTGATGCTAAAAATTTCTTCATACTAAATAAATATTCTTAAAGTTAGGGTGTGAGTTATTTGAATTATTAAGGATACTGCTTTTAACTTTTATGTATTGATCTTAATGAGTGCGAATACCGCATAATTTATCATGTCCATGTAATTGGCATCTACACCCTCACTGATAATAGTTTTTCCCTTATTGTCTTCGATTTGTTTTACCCTGAATATTTTCATAAGAATAAGGTCCGTTAGTGAGCTTATACGCATATCGCGCCAGGCCTCCCCATAGTCGTGGTTTTTGTCCTCCATCAGTTTTTTAGTCTGATCAAGGTATTTTAAATACAAGCCTTCTACTTCCTGGTAAGGCAATTCCATTCGTGTATCCTGCGCCAATTCCAACTGAATAAGGGCCATAGCACAGTAATTAATAATACCAATGTATTCCCCCTTTATATCATCTACTATCTTTTGTGTACCTTTTTCTTCAATACTTTTGATACGTTGTGCCTTAATAAAAATCTGGTCAGTAAGAGAAGTTGGCCGTAAATTTCTCCAGGCCGTTCCATAATCTTTCATCTTCTTTAAAAAGATATCTTTGCAGAGAGAAATAGCGGCGTCGTATTGTTGCGATGTGTTTTGCATAAATTATGAGCAATAAAAATAGCGAAATTAAACCAATTGAATATTCCTGCAACGGGAAAATAGTAACATTTAACAAGCCCCTGATCATGGCCATTGTTAATATTACACCCGACAGCTTTTACGACGGCGGAAAGTACGGTTCGCTTAGCGACGTTTTATATGACGTAGAAGAAAAAATAAAGCAAGGCGCACATATTATTGACATTGGCGCAGCCTCCTCCAGGCCCAATGCTACTATAATCAGCGAACCTGAAGAATGGGAACGTTTAAGAAGTGTATTGCCTGAATTACGCACACAATTTCCGGAGATTCTGATCAGTGTAGACACCTACCGCGCCTCGATTGCCGAACGCTGTGCGGAAAACGGGGCCGACATCATTAACGACATAGGCGGCGGAAACCTGGACCCGGCCATGTTTGAAACCATTGCCCGGCTGAATTTACCTTACGTGTTAATGCACATTCAGGGGACGCCACAAACCATGCAAAACAATCCATCATACGCCGATGTGGTATCTGACATAAAAATGGAATTTGAACACAAAATAAAACACTTAATTGATCTTAACTTTAAAAAAATAATACTTGATCCCGGTTTTGGTTTTGGCAAAACGCTTGAAAACAATTATGAGCTTCTGAAAGGACTGGAAGCTTTTAACTCTCTAGGATTTCCATTGTTGGCGGGTGTTTCGAGAAAAGGAATGATAAATAAAGTAATCGGAACAAATCCGGTTACGGCTCTTAACGGAACAACCGTTCTAAACACTATTGCCCTGCTTAACGGAGCATCTGTTTTACGCGTGCACGATGTAAACGAGGCTAAGCAGGTCATTGAGCTCGTGGAGTTTTATAAAAATGTTTAAATTTAGTGGGCTCAACAACCCTTTTGCGTTTGAATTAAATCACTTTTTATTGCTAATTTGGAAGCACCATTGATGAACTACCTGAAAAAAATAATCCCGACTCCACTTTTGCTTGGTGTGTTTTGTATTCTCACCTTTTCGTTTGTTGCACCACCCAATGCCTATCAGATAGGATTGCTAAAATACAACGGAGGAGGAGACTGGTATGCCAATCTGGAAACCTCTTTGCCTAATCTTATTAAATTCTGCAACGAAAATCTGAAAACGAACATCAATCCTGAACAAGCCATCGTAGAAGCCGGAAGTGTAGAGCTGTTTAACTATCCGCTGGTTCATATGACCGGTCACGGGAATGTTATATTTTCGAATCAGGAAGCTGAGAATCTCAGAAATTACATGATGGCCGGTGGTTTCCTTCATATCAGTGACAATTACGGAATGGACAAATTTATTCGCCCCCAACTTAAAAAAGTGTTCCCTGAACTTGACCTCGTAGAACTTCCTTTTAATCACCCTATTTACCATCAGAAATTTGATTTTGCCAACGGCTTACCGAAAATTCACGAACACGACAACGGTTCTCCAAAAGGGTATGGATTAATTTATAAAGGCAGATTGGTTTGTTTTTACGACTATGAATGCGATTTGGGCGACGGCTGGGAAAGCGCCGAAGTTCACAATGACAGTGAAGAAGCCAGAACTAAAGCACTTAAAATGGGAGCAAATATTCTGGCCTATGCTTTTACAGGTTTTGATAAAAAATAAAGTCTAAGATTTACGGTTCAGATTCGCAAAATAAAAGTGAGTTATGCTAAAAAAATTACCCGTTTTATTCCTGATTCTTTTCAGCCAAGCGGTAATTTCTCAAAATTATATTCTTTCAGGTACCATTACCAATAAGTCAGAACCACTTCCCTTTGCCACCATCATGGTGCAGGGCTCTGCCTACAGCACCATAAGTAATGTTGACGGACAATACACTTTAAAACTACCTGCGGGTACTTATGAGATTATTTTTCAATACATAGGTTACGGAAAAAAAACGCAAACTGTTGTTCTTAACAGGAATAAAACCCTAAACATAGACCTTATTCCCGATGGTATTTCCCTTCAGGAAGTTGAAATCAAAGCCGGGGAAGACCCTGCATATCCCATCATGCGTAAAGTACTTAAGAAAAGAAAGTACTACCTCAATCAACTGGAAGCTTATACCTGCGACGCGTACATCAAAGCGCTCCAAAAAATAAATACCATTCCAAAAAACATTAATGGCCTTATTAAACTCGCAGGAGGCGAACTTTCTGATACAAGTGATATTAAGGGGATTGTGTATTTATCTGAAAGTGTGAGCAAATATTATTATCAAAAACCTGGTTCCGAAAAAGAAATAATGCTGAGTAGTAAGGTGAGTGGTGACAACAAATCCTTCAGTTTTAACAAGCTCAGTGACATGAAGATCAACTTTTACAATAACCTGATCGACCTCGGAAACATCAGTGATCACTCCTTTACTTCACCCCTGCACGAGAACGCCTTTCTTTTTTACCGCTACTATTTGCTCGGCACCATTACAAGTGAAGGTAAACTAATCAACAAAATAAAAGTAGTACCTAAACACAAAACGGACCCCTGTTTTTCGGGAATAATCTACATACAGGACAGCACCTGGCGCCTTACCAGTTTGGATCTAATGCTCACGAAAGAAACCAAAATAAATTTTGTAGACACACTGGTCATAAAACAATTACATGCTCCCGTGCTTGGTGATAGCATATGGCTTCCTTTTAGTCTGAATTTTAGTTTTGATTTTAAAGCTTTTGGATTTAAAGGGAATGGTTATTTCAACGCCCACGTTAACAACTACGATCTGCACCCTGCTTATCCAAAGGATTTTTTTAAGAACGAGCTGCTTCTTGTGAAAGAAGAGGCAAATAAAAAAGATTCCGCATATTGGAATACCATCCGTGCCGTTCCTCTTACACAAGAAGAAATAAATGACTACAGGGAAAAGGATAGCATTGCCAAAGTGAGAGGCACCGACAGATATAAAGACTCGGTGGACCATCAACGCAATAAACCTGAATTACGTGATCTTTTTTTAGGTTATAACTATAATAACACCCGAAAAAATCTTAGCATTTCTCTGCCCGGTCTTGTTACCTATGGAGTTCAGTACAATACGGTTGAGGGTTTAAATCTGAGTTATAATTTTAGTCTGAATAAGAGCTACGAAAATTTCAAACACTTTACTCTGAATGGAAGGGCGCGTTATGGTTTCTCAAACAAATTATGGGGCGGAGAACTGGGATTTAACTACCTGTACAAACCCAAAAAATTCTCAAGATTTGGCCTTAAAGTAAAATCCATAGCAGAACAGTACAATCAGTTGGATCCGATCTCTCCTTTGATCAACTCTCTTTATTCTCTTTTCCTGAACGAAAATTTTATGAAGACTTTTAAAGAAACAGGTGTTGAAGGAAATTACTTTACGGAACTTACTAACGGTGTTTTTGCTTCCGCCATCGTGCGCTACATGCAACGCGATCCACTTAAAAACACCAGTGACCTTCTAATTGTTGATGACAAAAGTAAATTATTTACAAGCAATGATCCCCGACACGAATTCACTCACGACTCCATGTTTAGTACAAACAGAGCCTTTACGGCTGAGTTTACTTTTGCTTTTCGTTTCAAACAAAAGTACTATACCCTACCCCAACAAAAAGTAATTACCGGCAGCAAATACCCACGCCTGAGTATTACCTACAAAAGGGCTTTCCCCATCCTCAATACAAGTGCCGACTACGACCTGTTGAGCGCGAGCCTGACAGACGACATCAAACTCGGGCTGTTCGGCAAATTATCATACAGGATTCGCGGAGGAGGTTTCCTCGATACTAAAAAACTGTATTTCATGGACTTTAAATACTTCCTCGGAAACCAAACTATTTTTAATACCAACGATTACCTAAGTAGTTTCAGACTCTTACCATATTATACGTTTAGTGCCGACCGCTGGTATAGCGAAGTACATGCAGAACACCATTTCCAGGGACTTATCATCAATCAACTACCTCTCTTGAAAAAACTCAATATTCAGGAAGTTGTGGGAGGGCATTTTTTAACCAGTAACAAACTGAGTTACTATTACGAAATAAATTTTGGACTCGAGAAAATATTTAAAGTCATCCGTTTCGACTATGTATTGGGTTATTCAGCCGACAACAGATTCAAACAGGGATTCACTTTTGGATTAAACCTTTCTTTGTAACGCTTCAGGTCACTTTGAAAAATAAATATTTAGCTTTATCTTTAATACATGCTAAGGACATATTTTTTTATGGCACTGCTTGCTTTCGCGCTTAAGAATTCCGGGCAAGTGAATAGTAACGGGTTTGAAGCCCAAACCATTGGCGGCAAAGACTTTGTTGAACAAATTCTACAGACGCAGCTCTCACTCCCAAAAATTCTTCTTACTTCAAATTTTGATGAACACGTCACTACTTTTTTTGATCTGGATTCGGCAGGAAACGCGATAAACATTACGTTTAAAAGTGGGTACAATAACGCTTTGCGCAAGGAAACGACACGTATTTTGAAATTTTTTAAATTCACACACACTCAAAACCCACAATACGAAACATACCCCTATTCTTTTTCCTTTCACATTTCAACGGATATCTACAATAAGTACATCAAACAACGTTCAAAACTCAGTTTCAAAAAACCTTTACTTGCCGACAGTAGTTTTATAATTTACAGCAAGGCCGAAAGGGCTCCTGAATATTACAAGAATGGTGACGAAGGTTTGGCTGAATATATGCTTTCAGAAATAGAGTATCCTAAACTGGCCGTCGAAAAATCGGTGGAAGGCACAGTTGTAGTTGAATTTGTTGTGGAAACCAATGGTTATGTTACCAATTTGGTCGTTAAAAAGGGTTTAGGTGCAGGATGCACAGAAGAGGCTCTACGTCTCATTAAGTCTACCAAATGGCAACCGGCTGTTTTAGAGAATAAATTTGTGCGCTACAGAACAAATTACCCTATTACTTTCAGCCTGCGGAATATCACCCGGGATGCATCTTCCACCATTGGTCAGTAGTAATTAAACTAAAATTTCTTAAGAGCCCAGTTTTCTTTTTTACGCATTTCTTCCGCGTGCTTTTTCGTTTTGTCTTTGTAACCGCAAAGGTGCAGGATTCCGTGTATGATCACGCGTTTTAACTCTTCATCAAAATTCACTGCAAACTTCTCCGCATTTTCTTTTACGCGCTCTACACTGATAACAATATCCCCGTTGACTGTATTACCCTCACAATTATCAAACGTAATAATATCTGTATAGGTGTTGTGATTTAAAAACTGAATGTTTGTCTGAAGGAGTTGTTTATCGCCGGTAAACACAAAATTGAGCTGTCCTTGTTTTTTTTTCTCCAGTTCAATAATCTTTTTGATCCAGGATTTTACCTTTAAGGTATCCTTGAGCTTAAACTGAATTTCCTGATTTTGAAAGGTGATGGCCATCAGAGTGCGATTGTATCTTTAATAATAGTGGGTAATTCTCCGTTATTGCGGCTTTTGATAAGGATTTCCACACCATTGAGGGAATTTTTAAATTCTTCCAACCCTTCGTGAAATAATTTTTGTTGCAGGTAGGCCGCCTCAATTAGCCCGGCTGCCTCATTTTTTTCATGTTTGATGTATTCGCTCAGTTGAACGTCATTCCAGGCTTTACTTTTTATGTCGAGCGCTAACTTCTGAAGCTGAGAATTAATTAAAGAAGCCCTGACAAGGATCATTCTTCTGTTGAAAGAAAAGGTTCCCAGGTTTTTTCCTCCTTTGTAAAAATGCTGAAGATTATCGGCCTCTGATTTAGTGATGGTATCATGAATATTTTGCTCCACAAATTCTTTATACCATTCAAATCTCGTAACAGATTTTTGCAGGGTGACAGTGTCCACCCGTTCCAGGTCCTTGATCATGGAATTGATGGCGCCGCTGAGGCTGTCGAGCGTTTTAGCATTTTGTTCGTATACATTTGACTTATTACAGCCTTCAAAAAAAAGGGCGGTAAAAAACACACAAAGTATATAACAAAGTGTTTTCATTAATTAATGATGTCAAAACCACAATACGGCACCAGCACCGCCGGGATTTTAATTCCTTGTTCGGTTTGATTGTTTTCAAGTAAGGCGGCAACAATACGCGGCAATGCGAGAGCACTTCCGTTCAGGCTATGGGCCAATTGCGTTTTACCTTTATCGTCCTTATAACGGCATTTTAAACGGTTTGTTTGAAAGGTTTCGAAATTGCTGACACTGCTCACCTCCAACCAACGTTGTTGCGCTGCGCTCCACACCTCCAGGTCATACGTCAAGGCGCTTCCGAAACTCATATCTCCACCGCACAGTTTTAATACGCGGAACGGTAGGCCCAATTCTTTCAGC
>CAZMHW010000098.1:0-696 GCA_964566105.1 uncultured Akkermansia sp. | reverse complement strand
ACGTACGCTTTCATTTCCTCCAAAATATTATAGCTTTCAAGTGGGTGTGCAATCTGAACAATTTCCACTTTATCGAACTGATGCAAGCGGTTTAATCCACGAACATCTTTTCCATAACTTCCGGCTTCTCTCCTGAAACACGGAGTGTATCCACAGTTTTTGATCGGAAAATCACTTTCTTTTAAGATCACGTCTCTGTAAATGTTTGTAATAGGTACCTCAGCTGTTGGAATCAAATACAAATTGTCTTCTGTAGCATGATACATCTGGCCTTCTTTATCTGGTAATTGTCCTGTGCCGTAGCCACTATCTGCGTTCACTAAAATCGGTGGCTGAACCTCATTGTATCCTTTTGCGGTTGCCCTGTCTAAAAAGAAATTGATAAGAGCCCTTTGTAAACGTGCGCCCTTTCCTTTATATACAGGGAAGCCGGCCCCAGTTAATTTAACTCCCAATTCAAAATCAATAATATCGTATTGCGTTGTTAACTCCCAGTGTGGTTTTGCACAGGCGTACAGCGTTGGTTTTACACCATCCTCAGAAACCACTTCGTTATCCTCCGGTGTTTTTCCAACCGGTACAGACAAATTTGGCAAATTTGGAACCGTTACCAACAGCTTGTAAACTTCGGCTTCGATACTCTTTTGTTTTTCATCTAAACTCAAAGAATATTTAAACCTCTTTTTTTGAAGTTTT
>CAZMHW010000097.1:5528-9945 GCA_964566105.1 uncultured Akkermansia sp. | reverse complement strand
CCCATATTAAAGGCCACCTCTTCAATACAACCTACTTTTAAACCCTGGCGCTCTTCGATCACCTGTACAAACTGACCGGCCTGCATCAAGGATAAAAAGGTGCCGGTATCCAACCAGGCAGTTCCACGGTCCATAATAGATACTTTTAATTTTCCCTGCCTCAGGTATTCTTTGTTCACATCGGTAATTTCGTATTCCCCGCGTGGACTCGGTTTCAGATTTTTTGCAATTTCAACTACATGGTTATCGTAAAAATACAAACCCGGTACGGCGTAATTGGATTTAGGCTCTTTGGGTTTTTCTTCAATGGAAAGTACATTGTTTTTTTTGTCGAATTCCACCACACCATAACGCTCAGGGTCGCTTACGTGGTAAGCAAACACTACTCCGCCTTCGGGATTGTTAATTTGTTTGAGAGCGGAGCCCAGACCTACACCGTAAAAAATATTGTCTCCCAGAATAAGGGCAACTTTATCTTTACCAATAAATTTTTCCCCAATTACAAAGGCTTGTGCCAGACCATTTGGTACTTCCTGCACGGCGTAACTGAATTTGCAACCCATTTGTTCTCCATTTCCCAGGAGACGCTCAAAATGAGGTAGGTCATGGGGTGTGGAAATAATAAGCACTTCGTTAATACCCGCCATGAGCAAGACAGATAAGGGATAATAAATCATCGGTTTGTCGTAAATTGGCATCATTTGTTTGCTTATGGCCAACGTGAGAGGGTGCAAACGTGTGCCCGAACCTCCTGCTAAAATTATTCCTTTCATGTGTCTTTTTATAGAATTCGAAAGATACAAAATTATTAAAATCAAAATCACAAAAATGGGTAAAGTCCACTTAATCTTGTGTGGAACACGGAATTTGATTAGTTTTAAGACAAATGAAAGAAAGAAGAATGCTTCGGTTTTTACCTGTATTGGCTTTTATTTTGTTGGGATCCAAACAAAGTTCTACTTTTTTTGACCGTTTGGTAAATGCCGCTCTGGAGCAAACAAAAAAGGAAGTTAACTATGTGCCGGATTATGTTCAGATTGCTTACCCCAACGGCGATGTGCCCCAAAATACAGGTGTTTGTACCGATCTTGTCATCCGTGCTTACCGGCTTGTGGGTATTGATTTACAAAAGGAGGTACACGAAGATATGCTTCTACATTTTAGCGAATATCCTTCCATGTGGAAATTGAAAAAACCGGATAGCAACATCGATCACCGCCGCGTTCCTAACCTTATGACGTATTTTGAGAGGAAAAACGCCCGGTTAACGGAAAGCCAGAAACCAGAGGATTATAAACCCGGCGATCTGGTCTGCTGGAATTTGCAAAACCGGCATACCGTGAGCGGGATTACGCACATTGGACTGGTCGTAAATAAACGTTCGGAAGACGGCAAACGTTACCAGATTGCTCATAATATTGGAGCTGGGAACCAGGTGGAGGATGTCCTTTTCTCGTATACCATCATTGGACACTATCGTTTTTCCCTTTAAGGCCCTTTTTTCAACAACTTCTTCTTCAAAAAAAGAGCTCTTTAACTGAGTAAAACCGGCTTATAACTTATTGGAATGTTAAAATTTTACTTGTATTTTTAGTAACTTTGTACTAATATTAAATTCTGAGAGATCGGGATTGTTATTTTGAATCTGACTTATGAAGAAACATCTGAATAGAACACTGGCCCTTTTCTTCCTTTTGCTTTTTGTAAAGGGAACCACCTTTGCCCAGGTGCCACCGTTAACGGTACCCGGCTACACGGCTTGTCCCTGCCAGAGCATCACGGCTTCTGCAACCTGGAATAACGTGAGCAGCATTACCTACACCCTCTTGAGCCCTGGAACGCCGGTAACCACTTCGGTGTTTCCCACCTCTAATTTTCAGATCTTCAATTGTACTCAGACTTCCTCTAATGTCACCTTTACCCTTATTGCTGCCGGTTCTTACACGGGTTCTCCTGTTTCTCAGACCGTGCAGTTTAACCTGAACATCGCTCCTCCGGCAGCTATGACTCTGACAAATGGAGCAAATGGTGGATACTACTGTTACGGCTCTACAGGTAATATCATTGCTCCCACGGGGGGCGTCTTTTATTCTGTCAGCCCCGCAGCACAATCTGTTATTTCCAACAATATCATAAGTTTCCCGAATTTGACTACAAGTAACAATACTAGTTATACTGTTACTGCCGTTATATCCGGTTGTACTTTGACCGGTGTTACCAACATGCTGGTTTCGCCTTTAAAACAGATTACCGTTAACACACCTAGCAATATATGTCAAAACGGAAGTGCAACACTAACAGCTAATATGCCAGGAGGGCAAAATTATCAATGGTTTTTTAATAATGTTGGACCTTTGAATAATCCGGCGATAAGTTCAACTCACGTGGTAACATTGGCTACTGTGGCAGATGCAGGAACTTATAGTGTCACGGCAGATGATGTTTTTGGGGCGGGACCAAATGTGATAACTTGTCCATACGTGGCCACTACGTCAGTAACAGTAGTAGCTACTTCACCGGTTGTACCTTCGGCCAATCCGTCCAATGTTATTTGTCAGGGTCAAACAATTGGTCTTTCGGCCAATGCGCCTGGAGCAACTTCCTTCAGTTGGTCCGGGCCTCAGTTCAGTTCCTTACTTCAATCGCCAACAATTCCGAATGCCGTTCCATCGAATGGGGGGACTTATTCGGTGACCGCTTTTTTTGTCGGTTCGTTTACTACCTGTACAACCAACACTAATATTAACATAGGTGTTGTAGCGATGGGACAACCTGTTATTTCAGGCACTACAAGCTTGTGTCAGGGGCAAACAGCCTCTTTGACCGCTGTTGCTAACCCTGTTCCTTTAAGTTATACCTGGTTTGGCCCGGCCTTTCCGACGCCTACCATTGCACCTGGTGGAGGTTTCGGCATTAACAATGTGCAGCCAAGTGTTTCGGGTAACTACATTGTAAAAGCTACCTTTGTACAGGGTACCACCCAATGCGTATCTACGTCTTCCGCTCAGTTGAGCGTGGTTCCGGTAAACACAGTTTCAGTTATTCCTCCGGGTCAGGTTTGCTCTCCCGCCAACGCTTTTTTACAGGCGCTTGCCACCGGGGCAAACAGTTACCAATGGGTCGGGCCTAACGGTTTTAGTTCACCAGGGGCCAACGTATTTGTCTACTACCCAACGCCAACAGCTTCGGGTGTTTATTCAGTAACCGCTTATTTCGGAGGCGGGGGTAATCTCGTATGTACCAGTACGAATACTGTTCAATTAACGGTGAATCCTGTGCTGACATTCAGCCTTGTTCCCCGCCAGCAAGTGTGTTATAATTCTCCAGTAACAATTTCCGGTCCCGCCGGTGCTACCTCATACACCTGGACCAGTTCTACGGGTTACACTTCTTTTACAAAAGACGTTGTGCTTCCTTCTGCCCAACCAAACAATTCAGGAACCTATACGCTTAATATTTCTCTCGGGCCTTGTAACAGCGCCGCTACCAGCGAGATTGCCGTGTTAACACCTATTCAGTTTACCTTAACGCCATTCGACAGAACAGTTTGCCGCGGGGATACCATTGTACTGGAAGGTGGCGCTTCCGGTGGAAGTGAGAACTATGCCTATACCTGGAATCCGGGTGTTTATCTGGAATCTACCACCGGGGCCAAACAAATGTCGGTACCTTTGGGTTCTGTGTTGTATAATTTAATAGTACACGATATAGCTTGTCCTAATTATACAATCGCACACTCCTTTAATGTAAACGTGCTTCAACCGCCTATGCCTACCATTCAGTTACCGCGTAATCAGGGCTGTAGTCCTTTTACCCAGAATTACGACGCAGGAACAAAAGGTCAGGCTGCAATTACTACCTATGATTTTGGCGGAAAACGGGTGTTTCAGCAACGCGACACAACTTACCCTGTGCCATACACACTTAATGAAGCAGGTATTTACACCCTCACCATTTATTCAAAAGGTAAAAACGGGTGCAGCGGTACCTTTCAGTATCCTTATCCTTTGATCGTGGATCCAAGACCAGGTTCGGATGTTTTCTGGTCTCCTGAAACTCCTACCACTATTGATGACATTACTTTTTATCCCACCTCGAAAGAACCGGTTACTAATTACAGATGGACTTTTCTGGGAGGTGTGACTTTGGGAGATACTAATTCCGTTGGATCTACCAATGTAACAGATACCAGCATCGTTAAAAACCCGCAACGTCTGTACGAGAAGTACGGCACCTATCCGGTGATGCTCGTTAGTAAGAATGAAAAGGAGTAACACGCAAATGAAAAAAATACTATCAGAAAATCACATGAAAATAAATCTGTTTTACAACTTTATAAAGATTTCCTTGAAAAACCACTTTCACATAAATCTCATCATTTATTACATACTCATTATGTTGATAGAAAAAAAAAATT
>CAZMHW010000097.1:0-5518 GCA_964566105.1 uncultured Akkermansia sp. | reverse complement strand
GTATAGATACGGTGGTTAAATTCGTTAAAGTAATCGATGCTCTTCAGATTTACGTTCCAAATTCTTTCACACCGAACGATGATGGAATTAACGATGTTTTCCAGCCAAAAGGGAGCGGTATGAAACTGGAGAATTTCAGTATGGATATCTTTAACAGGGCCGGTTTGGTTGTGTTTTCTACCAAAGACATTAACGAAGGCTGGGATGGAAAAGTAAAAGGACAAGTGGTAAAAGACGCCGATTATATTTATAAGATCAGAGTGGTAGGTATGAATGGTGAAGGACGAAGGGAGTACACAGGATACATTACCCTGATTAAATAGACAAAAAATTATAACTTTTAATAATCCCCCTGCATTAAAACAGGGGGATTTTTTATTTTTATGCTGTTATATAGTATAAATTAAGAAGCCATGAAACAATACCACGATTTGATGCAACATGTTTTGAATGTTGGCGCTACCAAAACAGACCGGACGGGTACAGGTACCACGAGTGTGTTTGGATATCAAATGCGTTTTAACCTGGAAGAGGGGTTTCCGCTTCTTACTACAAAAAAACTGCACACAAAAAGTATCATCCACGAATTACTTTGGTTCCTGAAAGGAGATACAAATATTAAATACCTGAAAGATAACGGTGTGAGTATTTGGGACGATTGGGCGGATGAAAAAGGAAATCTGGGGCCTGTGTATGGTTACCAGTGGCGTAACTGGCCTACACCCGACGGAGGACACATAGATCAGATCACACAGGTAGTGGAGATGATTAAAAAAAATCCGGATTCACGTCGCTTAATTGTTAGCGCCTGGAATGTAGCGGACATTAACAACATGAAATTGCCACCCTGCCACGCGTTTTTTCAATTCTACGTCGCCAATGGCAAACTCAGCTGCCAGCTTTACCAGCGCAGTGCCGATATCTTTTTGGGAGTACCATTTAACATAGCGTCCTACGCCTTGCTCACCATGATGGTGGCACAGGTATGCGGACTAAAAGCCGGAGAGTTTATTCATACATTGGGAGATGCGCATTTGTATTCCAATCACCTGGAACAGGCAAAACTTCAACTGACGCGTGATCTGAGACCTCTTCCTACCATGAAAATTAACCCCGAAGTGAAGTCTATTTTTGATTTTAAATTTGAAGATTTCGAATTACAGAACTATGATCCGCATCCACATATTAAGGCAGCGGTGGCTGTTTAACGGAGTACCTGTTTTATTCGGTTAATTTTAAATTGTCACCCTATAAATTGTTCATTGAATGATCGCAACTATTTTTCATGCAGGTAAAGAATACAAGGTTGATTTTTTTAAACCTCTGGATATTTCTATTCCACTAAAGGCGGATGCCGGCTGTGCCAGTGCCTGGTATGTGGAACCCATGAAACTGGAACCAGTTGTGATGGGAGAGTGGGTAGGTGACGTGAACAAAGGAGGGAGCGTCAATTTCAGAACCGTTACATTTAATCCTCATGGCAACGGCACCCATACAGAATGTGTGGGGCACATCAGTAAAGAGTTTTATACCATTAGTCAACATTTGAAACGTTTCTTTTTTGTGGCAGAACTTATTACCGTATTGCCTGTACAATTAGAGAGTGGTGACTTTGTAATTACCCGTAAACAGATGGAAACTTTGCTGAGCGAGAGTGGGAGACCGGAAGCTGTTGTCATTAGAACTCTGGGCAATGGATTAAATAAATTAAGTACGAATTACAGTAATACAAATCCACCTTATATTTTAAAGGAAGCTATTGATTATCTCAACGAACTGGGCGTAATACATCTGTTAATTGACATGCCGAGTATAGACCGGGAATCGGACGGAGGGAAACTGGAAGCACATCATGCTTTCTGGAATTATCCTGCAAACACGCAACTCCACAAAACCATTACGTATTTTATTTTTGTGCATAATGAAATAAACGACGGTACCTATCTTCTCAATTTGCAGATTGCTCCGTTTGAAAACGACGCAAGCCCTAGTAAACCTATATTGTATAAGGTTTTCTAGAACTTAAGATCGATAGGGATCGACTCCCTACTGTTTTTTGTCTTTGGTAAGAAATCTTTCGTCTGTGAGGCTCAACAAAAAATTCTCAAGATCTTTTTTATCCTCTTCTGTCAAGCCAAGTGGTTTGCTGAGTAATGAATCGCGGTTAATGGCATTGGGGATAAACTTGTCCGGAGTGTCATAATAATCAATAACTTCTCTGAGGGTTTTATGCATGCCATTGTGCATATAGGGCGCTGTTTTGGCGATGTTGCGCAGGCCTGGAACTTTAAAAGCTCCCAGATCTTTTTGCTGACCGCTTATTTTAGAGCGTCCCACATCGTTAAGGTCTTTTCCGTTATACAGACCAATGTTTTTAAAACGGTCGTTGCCGGTAAAGTCGACACCGAAATGACAATCAAAACATTTCCCTTTATTATTAAAGATAGCGAGTCCTCTTTTTGCACTGGCGCTGAGAGCGTTGGTATCTTTACCACTAACGTAAGCATCAAAAGCGGTGTTGCTGGTTTCGAGGGTTCTTTCGTAGTTGGCAATCGCTTGCGCGAGAAGTTCACGGCTGGGCACTTTACCGTACACATGCTGAAAGGCTTTGGTATACATTTCACTACGCAACAAACGTTTTACAGCAAGAGACAAAGGTAAATCCATTTCCACGGGATTTTCAATTGGTCCCAGGGCTTGCTCTTCAAGCGTTTCCGCGCGACCATCCCAGAAATAAAGATTTCGGTCGCTTTGGTTCATGCAGCTCGGAGTATTGCGTTCGCCCGTTTTGTTGGCTACACCTTTGCTTACAGGAGAATTGTCGGCAAAAGCAAATTCCGGTTTATGACAACTCGCGCAACTAATTGTGCTGTCGCGCGACAGAATCGGATCAAAGAACAAACTCTCACCCAATTCGGTTTCGGTGCTTATTAATTTTGTTTCTTTCTGACCTGAACAGGCAAAAAGCACAATAAAACAGCTCGCAAGGCTAACGGAGGTATAAATCGCTTTCATTTTTTTAACGCTCTTAAAATGGTGTTTTAAATAAAAAACAATACATTTATAAACCACTAAAATACTAAATAAAACCACAGACTTCAAGCTTTGATGGATCAAACGACAGAGGAGAAACCCCGGAAAACATTACCCTTTAATAATTTGTTTTTAAATTCAGGATTGGTAAACGGTATCAATCATTGGAGTCTTTACGTGTTGACGGTTAGTTTTACGGCGTTTTGCTACTTTTTAGCGCCTTTCATTACATTTCTGCATCTTATTTTTTTGGCAAAACAAAATGGAGTTCCTTATGAAAAAATCGCGAAGGACCCTAACATCTTACAGGATTCTGTGGCCACGGGAATTGACCTGAATTATATTTTACTGGCAGTTTTCGGCATCTTTATTTTTACATTCTTAGGTTTCTGGTTCGCTATCCGTAAATTTCACCACAAAAGTTTTACGGGTGTTATAACCGCTTACGAGAAATTCAGGTTTAACCGGTTCTGGCTGGCTTTTGCTGTGTGGTCTGCCATGGTAGTTATAGCATTACTGATTGGGTATGTATCAGATCCCGATGATTTTAAATTGAGTTTTAATGTGCAGGGATTTGTTATTTCCTTTGTATTAATCGTGTTGCTCATGCCTTTTCAAACTGGCTGGGAAGAAGTATTCTTCAGAGGATACTTAATGCAGGGGCTGGCCCTTGTGTTTAAAAACGGTTGGGTGCCTCTTATTATCACCTCTTTGTTATTTGGACTTGCACACATGACCAATCCGGAGGTGGATAAATATGGCTGGCATTTGATGTTACCTTATTATACCGGATTTGGTTTGTTCCTGGGTGTATTAACATTGCTCGACGAAGGACTTGAACTGGCGTTTGGAGTGCACCTGGCAAATAACGTCGTATCCAGTATCCTCATCACATCCAACGATTCGGTTATTAAAACCAATTCAGTTTTTGAAACAAGCGTGTCGGATCCAACCAACGACATTCTGCTTACATTGCTTATGATGTTCTTAGCCTTTGGTATTTTCTGGTTAAAATACCGATGGAAAAATTTTCGCTTAATTCTTAACTAAAAAACATGAAAAAAATACTGCTTGCACTCGCATTTTTATATACTGCTGGCTTATGCGCCGATGAAGGATACCATTATTATGTGAATCTGACGAAGGTAACCAACGATAAATTGAATGTGAGTTTAACGCCACCTGATCTGCAACAGGAGGAAATTGAATTTATGTTTCCTGCCATGGTTCCGGGCACTTACGAAGTGTATGACTTTGGAAGGTTTATTTCCAACTTTAAAGTGACCGGTAAAAACGGTGCAGCCATAAAAGTAACCAAGGTAAATGTGAATACCTACAAAATTTCTCCGGCTTCTAAAATAGAAAAGATTACTTACGATGTGGACGATACGTTTGATAAGTGTGATCTGCCGGGAACAAAGGACAAAATAATTTTTGAGCCGGGTGGAACTAATTTTGAAGAAAATAAAAATTTTTCAATCAACACGCACAGCATGTTCGGCTATATTAAAGGATTAACGAACCGTAATTTTTCACTGGAATTTGAGAAGCCTAAAGGGTTTTATCCTTCCACGGGTTTATCGGATATTAAACTGGGTGAGACAAAAGACGTGCTTAGCATTTTTGATTATCACGATTTAGTGGATTCCCCTATTATGTATTTTCAGCCGGACACGGCCACCGTGTTAGTAGGAAAAACAAAAGTACTGGTATCCTGTTACGCACCGAATAAGTTGATAACAGCCGGTTTTATAGCAGGGACTTTAAAAGAATTGTTAAACGCGCAAAAAAATTATCTGGGGGGAGAACTTCCGGTTAATAAATACGCCTTTCTGTTTTATTTTATGGATAAACCTTCCATGTCAGGTTCTAACGGTGCCCTGGAACATTCTTATTCTTCCTTTTATGTGATGCCGGAGTTTGATAGCCTGTCCCTCCAACAGCAACTCAGGGATGTATCAGCGCACGAGTTTTTTCACATCGTAACACCTTTAAACATTCACGCGAAAGAGATAGGGGATTTTGATTTTAATGATCCAAAGATGAGCGAACACTTGTGGTTATACGAAGGTATGACTGAATACGCGGCGCATCATGCTCAGGTGAAAGCTGGTTTAATTGATATCAACGAGTTTATGAATACCATGATGCAAAAGTATCAGAACAGCAAAGAAGCGTATAACGATACCATGAGTTTTACCTACATGAGCAAACATGTGCTCGAGGAAAAGATTCACAAACAGTACGGCAATGTGTATGAGAAGGGAGCTGTAATCGGGATGTGCCTGGATATTTTACTTAGGGATTTGAGCAATGGAAAATACGGGACACAGGATCTTATGAAAGATCTGGCGACCAAATACGGAAAAAACAAATCCTTTAATGACGAAGATCTTTTTAACGACATAGAAAAATTCACTTTTCCGGAAGTGGGAGTTTTCCTGAGAAAACACGTTGGAGGTACTACACCCCTGCCAATGACTGA
>CAZMHW010000096.1:0-9990 GCA_964566105.1 uncultured Akkermansia sp. | reverse complement strand
TAACAGACCTATACAATATGCGCATAATGAATACATGCAGTTTTTTAATGCGTGTTTTAAAGGGTATTTAAATACCATTGCTACTCAGAAAAAAGGGCAGTCTATTTACAACATGATCAATGTAAAAGCGGATTATGCGGCTCTTCTTAATTTTGTGAGACAGGATAAACTGCTTAAGAATGATAGTATCCGTGAACTGGTGATCATTAAAAATCTTTGGGATTTTTATTTCAGTTCTGATTTTGTTCCGGATGCCGTTGAGAATCTGGTGTCACAAATCAATACAAAAACTAAAAACAAAGAACATAAAAAAATAACATCTACCATGCTTGCGTATTTTAATAAAATGCAGGTAGGGTCTGTAGCTCCCGGTTTTTCGGCACGCTCAAAGGAGGGGACAATTGGCAGTCTGAGCTCATTTAAAGGAAAATGGATTTATTTGAATTTTTTCTCCACCCGAAATCCTGAAAGTCTGAAGGAGATGATGAAAATTGCCGCCCTAAAAAAGAAATTTGGTTATCGGGTTAGTTTTGTAAGTATATGTGTGGATGATAGTTTGAGTGCCTACACGAATTACATACGCTCCAACCCAAAGTACGATTGGACTATTTGGTATAATAACGACAAGAGTTTTACAAAAACAGCCCGTGAGAATTATTTTGTTACCGGCACTGAAGCTTATTTTCTCATTAACAACTTTGGATACCTTGCCCAATCACCCGCGCTTTCGCCCTCCCAGGGCATCGAGTATAAATTTAATGTGATCTTCAGGATCCGCCAGAAAAATACAAAGACAGGAATTCGTTAGGATATGAACGGGAAGATTAATAAAGAATCCATTTGGAAAGAGCAGATCGCCTATGAAGACAATCACATCATGGTGATCAATAAATTACCTTCAGAGATCGTTCAGGGAGATAAGACGGGCGATATGCCCATGAGTGAAAAGATCAAGAATTACATTAAGGTAAGGGATAACAAACCTGGTAATGTATTTTGTGGTGTTATTCATCGTCTCGACAGGCCGGTGAGTGGCCTGGTGGTGTTTGCAAAAACAAGTAAGGCACTTTCGCGTTTTAATGAATTGTTTCGCGAAAAAACTATTCACAAAACTTACCTTGCCGTTGTAAAAAATAAACCGCCCAGGGAAAAAGAAAGGTTAGAGCATTACATGGTGAAAAATGAAAAGACAAATATGTCTAAAGCTTTTACAAAGCCGGTTCCGGGGGCTTTAAAAGCTGAGCTTGAATACGAATTAGTCGCTTCTTCAGATAATTACCATTTGCTAAGGATTAAGTTGTTTACAGGACGTCACCATCAGATTCGTTGTCAACTTTCGGCCATAGGCTGTCCAATTAAAGGGGATGTAAAATATGGATTTAACCGTACCAATGAAGGTGGTTTTATTCATTTGCATAGCTACCGTCTCGAATTTAAACATCCCATAAAGCTGGAAGATCTTGTAATTCAGGCTTTCCCAATCAGTGACGATCCTGTGTGGTCGTATTTTAGAAACTCAGGATTTTAATTTTACTTTTTGCAATAACCATTTCTCTCCGGAAAGGTTACACCTTGTTCGAAAAAATAAAGTTTGTAACGTTAAGCGGTACGTGTGTTTATAGTTTAAAACTATACACGCATTACCATGGCAAACGCAAAAGAAACTCCCCGGCAAAAAATGATAGGTTTGATGTACATCATACTCACCTGTCTTCTTGCACTTAATGTTACCAAAGAAGTACTTCAGGGCTTTGTGCATATTAACGAAAGTATTGAAACTACAAATGCCAATTTTACGAACAACACTCAAAAAATGATGGACGCTGTGTCGGAAGCTATCAAACAGGGGCGTTACGAATTTCTTCCATATCAAACAAAAGCAAAGTCGGTGGCGCGCATGACTCAAAAAACATACGAATACATTGATAGTTTGAAAAAAGAATTGATTGCGTACACGGAAGACGAGGAAGGAGCGGATACACTTAAACTGGGTGAAGTGGAAAAACTGGACGATTATGATAAACCTACTTTTTTCCTGATAGGATCTGATGAAACACAGCCTAAAAAGGGTAAATATACGGCCGCTCAACTCAAGCAAAATATTTTGCTTCTGGCAGATTCGCTAAGTGCCATGCTGGACGGAATGAAAGATAAAGAAGGCTTAAAATTACCTGAACAGGATTATCTGGTACTAAAAGGAAAACTTAAATTACTCCGGCCTCAGGAAAATTACAAAGATCAGGAAGGACAGATCATTAAATGGGAAGTAAAGAATTTTTACAACCAACCCCTGGCGGCTGTAATTACCAATCTCTCTAAAATGCAGGGGGATATAAGAAATATGGAAGGAGAGATCATCAGCACCTTTGCATCTGCTCCCGGAAAGCTAACCGTTCCTTTTAATGAAATGAAAGCCAGGATTATTCCTCAAAGTAAGTACATTCAGGCTGGCTCACCTTTTGAAGCGGATGTTTTTCTGAGCGCTTCCTCCACCGATTTTAAAGAAGATAATTTGCAGTTTGTTCTGGGTGATATGGATACCACCACTGGTGAACTGGCACAGGGAGCCGTTTTGTTGCCAATGGATAGGGGAACCGGTAAGATCAGCATTCCTTCGGGAACTGTTGGACATAAGGAAATAAGGGGCTGGGTGAAGTTTAAAGACGGTTTGGGAAGGTATAAGTACTTTAGGTACAGTAACGAATACATTGTGGCAAACGCAGCTGTAGCGGTGAGTCCTGATAAAATGAATGTGTTTTATGCCGGTGTTGAAAACCCAATCACCGTGTCAGCGGCAGGCGTGGCGCCAACAGATTTGTCTCTCGATATAAAAGGATGTAACGGCACGGTGGTCAGCAATGGAAATGGAAAATACGTTGCAAAGGTTAACGGAGCAGGAACCTGCAGTATTACCGTGTATCAGAGAATTAATGGCAGAGTGTTGCAACAAGGGCCGGTACAAGTGTTTAGGGTAAAACGTATTCCCGATCCTCCTTTAAGAATTGCCGGTAAAACGGTTATCGGTAACCTCGATCTCAAAGCAAATGAGGCAAGAACCATCAGCTCTGTGGGATTGGATATTGCCAATTTTGATTTTAACGCTACCTTTAAAGTTATGGAATTTGCCATTACCATGGGAGGTCCGGGTATGGCTTATCAGTTTTTTAAGTGCGAAGGCAATAAACTATCGGACAAGGCCAGGGAGGCCATGATGCGGTTAAAACCAGGATGTAAAGTGTATTTTGAAGATATTAAAGTACAAACTCCTGAAGAGATGCGGCAGTTACCTATGGTAAAAATATCTGTAAAATAGAACCTCTTTCGACTTGCGTTTTTATTTTCTGTAATTTCGCGAAACGAATATGGAAATTATTAAACAGTATACGAAATAAGACATACAACGCATTAACAGGAAGCGTTCAGGAGAAGAAAAAATAGGAGAGGGGGTACAAACGTGTTCTGGCAGCTGGAAAACCGATTTGGAAAAAAGTGCCGCGCGTTTTGTTATCCTGGGTATAGCCGAAGACATTGGCGTAAGAGCTAATTACGGCAGGGCCGGAGCAGCTACAGCCTTTAAACCCGCGTTGGATAGTTTTTTAAACCAACAGAATAATTTATTTCTTTCGTCTGAAAGTATTCTTATTCTGGGTGAGGTTTTTGTTGATGACCTTATGAACGAGGCGGCGCAACTCGATATGAAGAATCAAAATGACCTTACGAGTTTGAGAAATCTGGTTTCTTTGTTGGATGAGCGCGTGAGCGAGGTGATACGGTTGATTGTTTCTTCAGGAAAAATCCCTGTAGTGATTGGTGGTGGTCATAACAATTCTTTTGGTAATATTAAAGGGGCTTCGTTGGCGTTCGGAAAAAAAATAAATGTCATTAACTGCGATCCTCATCTCGATTTCAGATCCCTGGAGGGAAGACACAGCGGTAACGGGTTTAGTTACGCGTTCGAAGAAAATTATTTGAATAAATACGCGGTAGTTGGGATCCACGAACAATACAATAACAAAAAATCCCTTTTGACTTTTAAAGAAAACCCGACGAATTTATTTTATAATACCTATGAGTCGGTTTTTGTGCGCGAAGAAATGGATTTAAAAACAGCAGTGATACAGGGGATTGGTTTTGTAAAGGGAAATGTCTGCGGTCTGGAGATTGACCTCGATGCTATTACCAATGTTCCTTCCAGTGCAAAGACAAGCAGTGGTATTTCTCCGGTTCAGGCAAGACAATACATACATTTGGCGGCATCTCAGTTGCAGATTGTTTACTTTCATATTGCTGAAGGGGCTCCGGTGCTTTCACACATTAAAGCTGATAACAAAACAGGAAAGCTAATAGCTTATCTGGTGACTGATTTTATTAAAGGGTTTTCCAAATAATAACTACAAACCTGACGAAAAAAAAGCTGCTTGTTCAGAGCAGCTTTTTCGTTTTTGGGAAGAGATTATTTTACAAGAGACGTGTGTCCCGTTTTATCATAGGTGTTTCCATCCAAATCTTTATATTTTATGTGGTAAATGTAAACGTCTTCTTTAGAGATTTCTCCCTTGTTTTGTGAGGCGCCATCCCAGCCTTTTGAAAAATCTTTTGAGTGAAACAGAGAATGCCCCCACCGGTCAAAAATTTCCATTTCGTAACTTTTGATGTCTAATCCATAGGATGAAAACACTGGGATAAATACATCGTTGAGTCCGTCGAAATTGGGTGAGAAAGAGTTTGGAATAAAAACACTGAAATTGTTTTTTACTTCAATGGTTTTTGTTAGTTCATCTTCGCAGCCTTCTATAGACTTAGCCTTCAGGGTAACAGTGTACTTACCGGGAGTTTTAAATAATAACACGGGATTAACCTCTTTGCTTGTTGGCATGTTAGTGAAACTCCATTCATATGTATTGTCGTTCAAAATGGTACTAAGATTGGTAAGTTGTATTTTTGGGTCCGAAATAAGAATTTCTTCAGGCAGCGAGAAATTTACCTTAGGATTTTCATGTACAGTTACAGGATTAAGCAGTACCGGATTTGCTTTGCAACCTATGTCATCTGTATAATTAAACTGAACAGTATATGTTCCCGCATGGGTAAATACATGGTTGATGTTTAGAGCGTTAATAGGTTCAGAACCGTCTCCGATTGTCCACACACCGTAACCTGAATTGGTATTTGGAGAACTGAACTGGACTTCCAGTGGCACACATCCGCCCTTTGTATTTCCCGAAGCTGTAATTACCGGAATATTTCTTACTTCTACGCTAATAGTAGCTTGATCTGGGCAAAGACTGGCGGTAGGCGCAGAGTGGGTAAAGTGGGTAATGATATTGGGCTGGTCAGTATGTGCTCCTGACGGATAAAACAGACTACCAATGAGGCCCTGACTTTGGGACCATGTGCCAACAGGGTTTTGTACATAACTATTCAGGTTAACGGCTTCACTTGTTTTGCAAAAAGGACCGGGTTCTTTTTCAAAGGCGGCGGAAATAAATTTCTCCACCTGAACTGTTGTTTGCGCGTAAGCGATGCAGGGCCCGGAGCTAATGCTGTAAGTAATAACATTGTTTCCAATAAGAGCCGAAGAAGGATTAAATTTTCCAGTGGCGTTTACCACTCCGGTGTTTTGGCCTCCGAACATGCCACCTACAGGACTCACCTGTAGCTGAACCGGTAAACTGTTTGTACAGAAAGGTCCGGCTTTTGTAACTACAGGAGCTGCCAGTGAATACACATGAACGGATGTCACCGATTCATCAGGGCAAAGACCGTTGGGTGAAGAGTTTGTGTGGTAGGACAGAGTGAAGTTACCCGCGCCTGTGACAGAGGGGTTAAATGTATTACCCGAAATTCCGGGACCACTCCAGCTTCCCAGGTTATTGAGAGTGAGTTGCATTAGGTTGGTTGGGGCATTTGTGTTGCATAAGTCGGGTAGTTGACCAATTATACTTGAGGGCACAAAAGCTTCCACGTTTATTAATTTACTTTCCACAGTGTTGCAGGTATTTGTTCCAATAACGTATTGAACAATATTGTTTCCAACAGAACAAAGCGAAGGTGAAAAAACTCCGTTCGTGTTAAGATAAGTAGTCCCAATCCAATGACCGGTGTTTGGACTTACATTCAACACCAGAGAGTTGGCGTTGTTGCAAAAAGGGCCAACCTGAGTAATCGTGGGTGTAGGAGGGTTTAACAGTGAGACCGCAATCGTGCTGTTATCCGGGCAAAGCAAAGGATTAGGACTTGAAAGTGTCGTGTACTTAAGGGTATAAATATTTGTTGCCAGACCAGAGGGCACAAACGAGTTGCTTTGAATCCCTGTGTTGGAGTTCAGAATACTCCACACACCGCTTGTGTTCTGAACAATGCTCATCAAATTAACGGGACTGCTGTTGTAACACAAGTGCGGAACAGTTCCACTTAATGTTGAAGGAATAAATTGACTGATTTGCAACGTAGTGGTATTCGTATTAATGCAGGGACCAACGGTGACACTGTAATTTACCGCAACACTTGGAGTGGTTATGGTAGAGGGTGTTACCAGACCGTTTGTATTTATTGCGGAATTTGTTGTCCAGTTTCCTCCCGGGGGATTCACCGTCATTGTAAACGCCGCGCTATTGTTGCAAAATTCGGCTACCGGAGTAATAAATGGAGTTATGGTATTTGTAACGGCAACGGTAAGGGCTGTCACCGCGGGACAAGCAGTTGGGTTCGGACTTGAGAATGTATTGTAGCTGATCACGTAGTTATTTGTGGAGAGTCCTGCGGGATTAAACATATTGGCACTCACACCCTGTGAACCCGACCAACTGCCATTTACTGTGCTTTGCACTATTGTCATTAAATTAAACGGATTGCTTGTAACGCACAAAGGCGGCACCGAAGAAGTTAAAGCCGAGGTCCAGAACCTGGACACTTCAAATGAACCCGATGTGCTCGCAATACATGTATTTACTGCTATCGAATAAACGAAACTGTTTGTGCCAATGGCAATGTTTGTATGTGAAGGACTAATAATGCCACTCAACTGACCTATTGGGCTGTTACTGCCTGTGAAAGAAGTGCTAAACGATCCACCTGAAGGAGTTGTAAGGATTTGGTAAGACGTTGAGTTGTTGCACAGGTTAGGAATGGCCGATATGGTAGGAGTGGGTGGATTAATTGCGGTGATGGTTAGTGTTTTGGCAACCGGGCAATTCACGGTGCTCGGTGTCACTACAACGGTATAAACAATGGTTGTTTGAGATCCGATGGAAACCGTAGGACAAATGATGGTTGACTGAGACCAACCATTGCCACCCGGTAAAAAAATGGTAGGCGACCAGGAATAACTATACTGGGAAAGAGACGGAGGACTTGTAAATGTAACACCGGCCGAGATGCAATTTCCCGGACAGAGTGTTGGTGAGACGGGACTTAATGTGAAATTAAATACAAATGGATTGACGGTGAAACTGGAATTATAATAACACGAACCGTCGAAGGCATTTACAGTATAAACTCCGGCTGACAAACCTGTTAGAGCAAGTGTTGTGGCGCTGGAAGGAGCAGTTGTAACGGCGTATGGTGCCGTTGTACCACTTGAGGAAACGGAAATCGTATTGAACCCACCAGGTGCACCTATCGCCGGAATCAGATTAATTAAGGCTGTTCCGTTAGTTCCACCCGGACAGATCCAACTGACGTTGGTAGGACTAATAAAGCCAGGATTTGTTGACGCTAGCGTAAATCTTATAGAATCCCTGCATCCCTGATAATTATAGCCCAGGGTAACTACACTGCCACTTGGGGGGTTGGTAATGGTTAAACTTGATGAATTTCCGCCCTGGCCTGAGCTGAGAGGTGTGGTTCCATTGTACCACTGGAAATTACTTCCACCGTTGGTGTTTAAATAAGCTACTGTTCCGCAAAAAGGTTTAAATACATTTGTAACCCCGGGCGCTGATATGCCAACCGTGGTTGTGGCAACCGCGCTTCCACAGCCTGCGGCCCCCAGTCCAGTCAAAATAACGCTGTACACGCCCGGAGCGAGTCCGGTTACAACAGCAGTGGTACCAACTACAACGTTCGAAGAGTTTAACCAGGTATAATTGTATCCCGTGCCACTTCCGATACCGCTCACTGTTGCTTGTCCACTCGCCCCCCCCGCACAGGAGGGAGATGAACCGATACCTGAAATATTGACCTGAGTGAATTTAAGTGTATCCGTTGTCACAAATTGACAACCAGAGGGGGATGTTAAATAAAGGGTGTACACCCACCCAGGACTCGGATTTAATATGGTAATACAGGATTGGGTGGATTGCGGCAATGAAAGTATAGGGGCAGTGGGCGGAGCTACCCAAGAGTAGGTTGCGTATCCTGCAGGTGCGCATATTTGAGCTTGTCCGGAGCCGGCACAAAAACTTACAGGTATGATTGAAATAGGAACTGTACTTGTACTTACAGGCGGATTACACCCGCTGCAAATAAGTTGACCACCACATTTGGCATCGAAATAGAGTGAACCAAAATGTGCCCCACCGTCACAATCTCCGTTAGTGACACGCAAAGTAACACAGGTACCGATATAAGGTGTGAGGTCAATGTATTTTACCTGCCAGTTGCACCAGGATACGCCGTTTGTAACAGAATAACCTGCAGCACCATTGGCGCAGAAATTTCCGGGAGGAGTTAAACTGATGGACGAACAGCTCAGAGGGTTACCACTGCAATCAAACATGGTTATTTCAAAAAAGGGTTGATCACAACACAGGTGTCCGGATCCATCCCAGGCACCCGCGTAAGCAAACTGAAAAAGAGTATTTGCCTGGGTTACCGGAAACGAGGTACTTATGCGGGTTACAGTAAAACCGGGTACAGTGTTGTTTAGCACCGCTACGTTGTTTCCACCCAGGGGCGAATTAGGAATGTTGCCAATGAAGGGATGTCCCAATATGGGTGTTGTAACAATTGAAAACTCGGGACTTCCCGGACTGTATGTTGGATTCGCGGGAATATGACAGGCCAGCTGGTTACCAAGACTGGTGGCGTTTTCCACCGTCCACCCGGTTACAGCGTTTGAACTCGTGTACACTCCCGGGGAAGTTGTTTCAAAATCCTCATTCACGCAGGGCGCAACGTTAACCGAATTGCCACCACCAATAGGTTTTGAATTCGCACCGTAGCTTGGTTGTACGGATGGTTTGAATGCATAGTCCGGCCCGATTTTGTATTTGTTATTGATGTATTTACGTTTAGTGTAATTCATCACGTTGATGTACTCTACCCCGTTAAAATGACGTTCTAATAAATCAGCTTTTACCGCTGACTCATTAAATCCTTTTAAAGAATCACCGAAGTAATTTTTATAGTCTTGTAAGGAACTTGGCGAAAGATAATTTCCGGAACTTATGTATTGACTTTTAGATCCATCTACAGGAAGGGTTGCCTGATCTGGTGTGGATGGAGAACTTGTTTTACTTGTCTGTGCATTTAGAGTGAGACTCAAAATACATCCAACAATCGACAGGGTGTTGAATATTTTTTTCATAACTCGTGGGATTTTAAACAAAGGTAGTCCTGAAAGCCTTGTAAATAAAGGATTCTACTCATTTGAAATTGAGCCTCACGAAATTCATTTTTATTCACTCAGCAATATGGGATCTTCACGTGTTACAATGAATAACATTTCTTAGCGCTTCAAAAAAAATATGTGATTTCAATAGGGTTTTTAGAAAGAACCGGTGTTACAAAATAAATAGAATACGCCTCAAAAAATAATTTTATGCTAAGTGGTGTAATAGGCCTTCTATGTCTCTGTTTCCATAGGTAATCTTGGTGAATATACCGCAAAGTAAATTTACTTTTTATCTGACTCGGGAACTTAAATGCACAAAAAAAGCCGCTCTGAGAGCGGCTTTAATTTTATTCAGGTAAGAGAGTGTTTATTTAACTAAAGAGAGGTGACCCATTTTGTCGTAAGCGTTACCTTCCATGTCTTTGTATTTGATA
>CAZMHW010000095.1:0-10061 GCA_964566105.1 uncultured Akkermansia sp. | reverse complement strand
CATGCGCCGCCCGGCCTATACTATCACCGAGAAGGATGATATCCGTTCGGTGATGAAACTCTTTGATGAATCGCATTTATGGAATATTCCGGTTGTGATCAACGGAGTATATAAAGGCTTTATTTCAAAATCCACTATCCTTGAACAATACAGGGAAGTTCTTATCAAAAGTTCTCTGGATTAATTTGTATCCTTCTTTAAATTGCCCGTTATTTGTGTGAGAAATTTAAACATGAAATTTGTATACCGGTTTTTATTGTTTTTTATGATCCTTTCAGTGCACCCGCAGCAGGCATCTGCTCAGGACGATATGTTTAGAAAGGACAGAAAACGTACCTGGCGTAAATGGCGCAAAAACAGACAGTCGTATAACCCATACCTGGACAGGAAGGCGAAAAATAAACCCAGTGCCGTTATTGCCCGAGGGAATAAAAAAGAGATGCGTCACCAGAAACGCGCTGCGAAAAAACAAATGCGGCGGTCACGCAAACGGGTGAATAAATAGAAAACGGACTTTTTCTGCGAATCAGGTTTAAAAATTACAACCTTGCTTAGCCTGTGGTAAAGTTAATTCTTCTTTTTCTTTGGATTAGCGCTGAGTTTGCCACTTCTCCAGGCATTAATAAATTCAGCCCACTTGATGGGATTGAGAAGGTTGTTTTGCGGAGCCTGCCCACTGGTGTAGATTTTAGTATAATAGGCCTGCATCACGTATTTGTAATTTTCAGAAGCACTGGATGTTTGAGTGCGTTCCAGATAAGACAATTCTTCCCGTGTTAAATTTCGGTCAGCGCGCTCGGCATCGGTTTCATTCAGATCAAGCGCGAGAAAGGCTCTTTTAAAATCGTCTTTGCTTGGCCATGCGTAAATTTCAACGGCGGGTAATTCAACTGTATCTTTGGTAAGCACCTGGATGGCATAATAATATTTTCCACGAATGGTGTCCGCTACTTTGTAGGTTCTGTTTTTATGGGTAATGGAAGAAAAAACCAATTCATCACCGGGTTTAATGATTAAACTAAAAAAACCATTGACCAGGCTGACAGTTCCCCGGTCGGTTCCTTTAATCACAATAGATACGAATGGGATGGGAGTCAGGCTGTCCTGGTCGAGCACCATACCCGAAAACTGAACCAGCGGGGTATTGTCTTTAGGTGCAGCGCCGGTTTGTGAAAACACTGTTCCGGTGTATAAGAAAAGAAAAAGTATCCATTTTAATCCTGCCTGCATATCTGGTGCTGTTTTTTGTGTATACGGTAGCCGTGAAGCTTTTATAAAGGTAAAAATAATTATAGTTTTAACAGTGAACTGAGTATTAACAATTTTTGGGCGGGGTTGTGTTCTCAAGCGAAATTAAATTAACTTTGTATAGATGTATAGATGTATCCCATATCTCATCCTTTTGCTTTTTTTAAGTGCTGCTTCCAATGCACAAAAAAAAATGGGCAAACAGCCATCACAAAACTCTGGAAAAACTGTTTCTAAATACCCCAAACGAACAAACCTGGCTTTTAGCGCTGGCGCTACCCGTAGTGTCGTTTATCTGGCCAGAAATGTAAAACCGGATAATGACGCTACCGGATTTAATACGGCTTTGGTTTACGGAGGCGCGCGCTTACTCAGGGTTAGCCTTGAATACACCCGTTACAAAACCATTGATATAGCCCCTACCTGGTATTCGATCAAGGCAAATACCGTTGAGCTAAACATGCATATTCTGGCTCGTTTCAGAGGCAAGAATGCTTACTTTTACCCTTTGGTAGGATTGAGTTATAATACTTTTTCAGGAACCTATACGGGAATTTACGATTATTTAAACCTTGGTGCTATTTATCAGAAAAACGAACGCGCCGTAACCCACTGGTGGGGACTAAATCTCGGTACCGGCTACGAATTCTATTTTAAACCAGGAAGTTTTTTTCTGGATTATAAGATGCGGATAGGGCGCACAGAGGGTTATAATCAGTTAAATATTCAGGACGTGTGTATTTCGGTAGGCTTGCGTTTTAACGTGCGGGTACCCTCTTTTTACAGTTTATTTATTTACCGCAACACACGCAGCAGGTACCTGTTAGATACCTACGACGCAGATTGATTATATGGGTTTATTACAGGATTATTTATACAGGTTCAATCAGTTTTTTAATGCCTATTTACCGTTAAAAAATCCTGTACTGATTCTGGCACTCACACTACTCATCATTCTGTTTTCACCGCTGTTGTTCAAGCGGTTTCGTATTCCCGGTATTATTGGTTTGATCTTAGCCGGGGTATTTATAGGCCCGCATTTTTTTCACATTATCGAATCCACCAACAGTTTTGAACTCCTTTCCAAAACAGGTTTATTATACATCATGTTTTTGGCAGGCCTCGAAATTGATATGCAGGAATTCCGGCACAACCGTTCAAAAAGTCTGGTCTTTGGGGCTTTCACTTTCCTTATTCCCATTATCATAGGCTATGTGGTATGTATCTACATCTTTCATTTTCCTCTGTGGTCTTCCGTTTTGTTGGCAAGTATGTTCAGCACGCATACCCTCTTGAGTTACCCGATTGTAAGTAATATGGGTATTGTCAAGAACAGGGCGGTTCAGGTAACCTTTGGAGGAACCATTATTACCGATTCAGCAGTATTGATCTTATTGGGTATTATCACCAACGTGGTGACAGGTGAAATGAATGGCACTTTCTGGCTCAGGATCACCATTTCATTGGGCTTACTGGTGTTTGCTACCTTATACCTCTTGCCACGCATCAGTCGCTGGTTCTTCCGTAACATCGAAGCGCAGGCAAGTTCGCATTACATTTATGTGTTGGCTGTTGTGTTTATTTCAGGTTTTTTAAGTGAACTGGCCGGTGTAGAACCTATCATTGGCGCCTTTTTGGCGGGCCTGGGTTTAAATAAGGTTATTCCGCATACAGGTATCTTGATGAATCGCGTTATTTTTATCGGGAATACGTTATTTATTCCATTCTTTTTGATCAGCGCAGGGATGCTGGTGGATCTTAAACTTTTTTTCAAAGGAACTGATGCTTTAGTTTTTGCAGGCATCTTGTCTGCGGTGGGACTCTTCACAAAGTACCTGGCGGCCTGGTTTACAGCTCTGATTTATAAATACACCAAATACGAACGGAATATTATTTTTGGATTGAGTGTGTCGCATGCTGCCGCTACACTCGCTATTATTAAAGTAGGTTTTGATATTGGTTTGTTTGATCAGAATGTCATCAACGGTACCATTATTCTCATTCTTATTTCCTGCCTCGTAAGTTCTTTTGTTACAGAAAGAGCTGCGCGTAAGATCGCCATCCAGGAAAAGGAAGTGGTCCGCAGAAATCCAGACCGTATAGAAAGGATTCTCATTCCTGTAAGCAATCCGGATAACATTCAGCGTCTCATCGATCTGGCTTTATTAATAAAAGATCAAAAGTCCGGCGAACCCATTTATCCCCTTTCTATTGTAGAAGATGACGCAGATGCGGATGAAAAAATTAACCTGGTACGTAAAGTTATTGAAGGTGTAGCAGAACAAATTGCGAGTGGGGATAAAAAAGTGGAAGTGCTTAAAAAGGTGGATTTGAGTATTGTGGACGGTATTGTTCGTACCTCGAAAGCCTACAACATCTCCGATATTCTGATCAGTTACAAGGCTCAGCAAAATACTTCCAATATTATTTTTGGAAATATTGCCGTTAATTTATTGGCTAAATCAAAACAATCCATCATCATCTCAAAAATACTTCAGCCCTTAAATACCTTTCAGCGCGTTATTGTGGTATTGTCTACCAATTCAGAGTTGGAGAATGGTTTTGCCCGCTCGGTAAATAAGATTAATGCTGTTTTAAAACAACTGGGAAGCAGTGCCGTCATTTACGGAACAGAAAGTACCATAGCGGTTTTTACCAACATTATTGGAGATAAAAAGAAAGCCTTTTATAAATATGTCAGTCAGCAGACTTTTGAGGAGGTAAAAGAAATTGATGACATTAAAGAAGACGATTTGTTTGTGTTTTTAAGTGCGCGTAAACAAACACTCAGTTACGATTACCAGGTGGATGAGATGCCGAAAAAAATCAATAAAAATAATGAGTTTACAAGTTTTATTGTGTTTTATCCGGATATTTCAAAAACCCTCAGCGAAGGCCGCATCAGCGATATCACCTCACCTGCCATTGAACAGCGTTACGTTAAAGTAAAACAATTTACCGGTAAAATTACAGGCATTTTTAAGAAAGAAGATGAGGAAGAAAATATGGATTAAGCGCCTGTTTCCATTTCAAAAAAAAATGTAGTTTTGCCATCGCAACGTGAATTTCGATTATACCTCCATATTCCTTTTTGGCTACCAGATCTTTGAGCCCGTGGTAATTGTCACCAATGGCATTTTCTTTATTTTATGCTGGTATTATTTCAGGCAATTGCAAAAATTTGACCATCCTTATGCGAAGCAGATGGCCTGGTTTATGCTCCTGCTGGGTATCAGCAGCTGTTTTGGGGCAGTGGGTCATGCGGTGCATTACCAACTGGGAATGACTTTTTTCAGAATCATTCTTTTTCTCATGAATGCCTTTAGTCTTTTTTCAATTTATTTTTGCTTCAGAGCTCCTTACACCTATGTACACTTAGATCAGGAACCTCCCAAAAAATACATTTACCTGGTTTTGACCTGGGTGATATTGGTACTTATTGCCAGCGCTGTGATAGGTGATTTCCTGATCATTAAAATTCATGCGGGAATTGTTCTCTTGTATTCCATGATCACGCACTACCTGGTTTACAAACGTACCAATGAACCGGGGAGTAGTATCGTTGTTCTTGGGATTTTTATTTCCTTTTTACCTATTCTGGTGCATTCGCTTAAATTCTCTCTTCACGAGTGGTTTAATTACAAGGACATTGCTCACGTTATTATGATTCTCTCTCTTGCGGTTATTTATAAAGGTGTTCGCCTGAACTCACTGCACTTGCAGCCTGAAAAAGTTCACGGATAGGTCCGGTCTATTTGGTTTTAGCGGCCGTTTCTTTGCGTTTTAATTTAGAAAGGTAACTCCGGTACAAGGCTCCAAGGGTTTCGAATTCGACCCGGTAAAAGAAACCCACGCCTTGTGTGTATGCGCCACCGGCAAGGGCTATCTGAGAGTTGTCGTTACTTTTATTAAATCCCTTTAAACGAAAACGCCCGTCTTCTGACAGTTTGTAATCAACGTTCACATCTCCAATCAAACCATTGGAGTTACGGGTGGTAGTATTGTTATTTACGCCAAAATTTCCGTCTACACTTACTTTATTGTCGAGAAACTGTTTGCTGAGAGCCAGGTCAATTCCCTCACCGCTGTTCTGTGTTCCAGGTCTGTAATTCAGCCCTAATTGCAGATCCCTGATGCCGGTGAGTGTTCCGAAGTAGGTGTTCAGGAATTCGCTTACGCGGTTACTCAATAATTCACTACCTGTTGACGCAGCGGCTCCTCCAGCAGTTACTCCACCGCCGTTTGTGTTATAAATAAGGGGAGTTACAAACGTTCTGAAAAGCAGGAAAGAAAATACCTGGCGGTTTAATTCTGCTTCGTCGCTCAATACACTATTTATCCGTGCTTTGCCGTTTGCATCTACATTTGGAAAATCGATGGCGAAGTTGATGTTGGGGGTGAATAATTTCCCTGTAATATTCAGTTTGCAATCCACGGGGGTTCTTGCTTTATACTGTTGTGTGTCATTCAGCAGGGGTGCTACGGAAGCTCTTTGTCGGTAACTGGCGGTTACGTCAATTTCTGCGCCTGTGGGGTTACCACTCCAGGAAATGCTGCTTCCGGATTCAATATCAAATTTTTTATTGATCACATTTTCAAGAGTAAAGAGGTAATCACCATCGGTAATAATGTAATCACCCACCATTTCAAATTTACCAAGCGTATTTACTGTGAGGTTCAGGTCTCCCAGTCCCTGCACATTTAGAACATCTCCTGTTTTTTTATCGATAATGATCTGTGCCTGAGCATCGGGCGTAGCATGCAGAATAATACCCAGGTTAAATCCACTGATGTCTGGCTCTTTTTTTTGAGTAGTGGTATCCCTTTTTACGAATTCAACCAGGTCGCTTTCACCAATTTCAGCCGGCCCGTCAAGTGGTAAATAAAATTTTGAAAAACGATTGGTGGTGGTATTGATTTCCATATTCAGGTTGTTGATAAACCCGTAGATTCCCACATTGCCGGAGCTGTATATTTTTCCGTAAAAGGTTTTGTTTTCTTTTTCCGTTGTGTTTAATACCAGCATGTTGTTATAGCTGATATCATAGTCAATTTGTAGTTTGCTGAAATTGCTGTGAAAGATGTTTCCGTTAATTGTACCCTGTGGGGCGGATTTTGTGCCTTTTTCACGCATCAACAGGTCGGAGAAACGGATCTGGTCGGGCATCACTTCAATGTCTCCGGTGATATTGTATGTAACGTTGGTGTAGTCTACTTTAATTTCGCTGTTAAAGAGCCTGAATTTACCATCAATCTTAATGTCAGACGGAGAACCGTGTATTTTCCCTGCTCCGTTTACAAAGCCATTTTTAATAGTTAAAATGCCATCTAAAAAGGGATTAAGTAATCTTAAATTAGCTGGTTTGGCTGCAAAGTCCACGTCAATAGCCTCATCGCGTTTGTCGAGATAATAATTGCCTTTAAACGAAATGTTCTTTGTTTGTTCTCCGTTTTCGTCCTGAATGCCAAGTGAGGTAAATCCGTTGAGTGTGATGAATTTTTCGCGGGTATGGTAAGTAGTTTTTACAAGTAATTGCCCAATGGTATTGTCGTTTATTTTTAATTCGGTCAGGTTCAGATCACCGTTAAAAGCAAAGTTATTGTTGACGTTAGAAAGGGTGATGTTCCCATTCATTTTTCCTTCAAGCTTGAGTTTGAACAACTGGAGTAAACGGTTAAATTGTTCGAGTACCACGTCTTTTGTGGCAATGAGAAGGCTATCGCCGGGTAGAGTGGAAAGCGCGCCGGCAATATCAATACTTTGATTCTGATGGGATACCGATAAGGGGTCGATGAACAGATTTCCTTTTTCATCCATCTTCATCGTGCTGGCTGTTTTCATGGTCCAGGTACTGTCGTTGAGCGTCACTTGTAGTTTTTCGTTGGTGAGATTAAAAACGGAATTGGCATAACTCACCTGTCCCTTTATCTCGCCTTTGTTGGAGGGGTTTTTTAAATTATCCCAGTCAATGCTGTAGCGCGAATCTTTATCTACAGAGTTTACGGCCAGGTTAAAATTTTCCATGGTCAGACTGTCTGCCAGGTGCAACGATTTACCTGAAGCTTCTGCCAGTACGGTGTTATTATTTTCGTTGACGATAAATACCAGGTCGTTAACAAACATGGATTGATAGTTTATTTTACTCGCATTCAGTTGTATGTTCAGTTTGTTTTCTGCTGCATTAAAATTGCCGTCAATGATTGTACCCGGACTCACCATCAGGTCCGGTAAAAACAGATCGCGCAGGGTATTGAATTTTTTTACTTTCACCTGGAAGGTGAGCTCGTCGGTATATTTTTTGTTGGTAGCCGGTTTCGGAAAGGTAGAAGGATAATAGTTGTAGAGTAACGCGTCGAAGGCCGGTTTTAAATTGTTGACATTGTAACGCCCATACACAGCGGCATTCAGGTACTCTGTACTGAGCCGTACTTTTTTATCAAGTGTGTTTTGTTCCAACTGAATGTTAAAGGTGCTCAGTTTGAAGGTTCGTGTTTTTGTTTTGTAAATGGTATTGTCAAAATTAATCTGGCCACTCAGGTTGTCAATGTTATCTCCGTTAATTTTAATGAAGATCTGTGAGGATAAGCTGCCACTGTCATTTTTATTGGTAAAGTGCAACTCTCTTAAATTTAAATGATTGATCGTGGAGATAAAATCCATTTCCGGAATTTTATTTTTAAAGTCCACGGTGCCGTTAAAATCAAAATTGGCATTAGGATCCTCGCTTCTGAGTAGTCCATTAAAGAGCTCGTCTTCAATCTGACCATTCAGATGAATGTTTTTATAAATGTAATTGTTGTAACTGATGTTCACTACTTCACCTTCAAATTCTGCCTCAAGGGTCTTAATACTCAGACCTTTTCCTTTAATTTCGCTGTTCAGGGAAAGTGCGTTAAAATCATTTTGCCCCAGTAGTGTTCCCAGATTAAAGTTTTCTGTTTTTATTTTTCCACTATACGTAATATCCTCGCTTATTTTTTCACCTAGTTTGATACTCAGCTGTGTGTTCACTTTTCCAAGGCCGGTATTAAATCTACCATAGGTAGTGAAATCAGTCACAAAGCCGTCAAATTTTCCTTTGTAGGATACTGTGCCGAGGCGTTTGAGTTCTTCGGGCAGACTTACCTTTTTGTTTTCGTGAAAGGGGTAGGTGGGAATCCTGATAATGTCCAGGTAATTTGTGGCCAGTTCTTTTGCGTCAAAGTGCAAATAGCTGGTTTGAATATCGGGTAAACCACTCAGCGTGAGATTCCCATTAAAATGGGTGTATTTGCCGTAACGCAGGTCAATGTTTTTAAGGATCATGTCACTTACAAAACCCTTTACTTCTCCGGAGATTCTCACTGTTTCATTCAAACCCCTCAATTCATCGGCAAAGCTGGCAATGTCGGTAAAACTCACAGAGGTACTGTCTTCGAGCACGGAATTGAGTTTCACTTTATTGATGAAATCACTGTAATCTTCCCAGGATTCGTATCTAAAATCAATCGTTCCTTTTACCAGGGTGCGGGGTGTTTTTAAATACAGGTTTTTACAAAGTAATTCGTGATCGCTTATTTTGGCGCTGGTGCTGAGATTACTCAGTTCAAATCCACTTTGTTCTCTGGTTCTAAGGCCTGTAATATCAGCCAGCACTGTGTCGCCTTCAAAACGAATATTACTTAATTTACCTGAGGTGTGTTTGAGCCAGATATCGTCAAAATTAATGAGGCTGCTCGCCGGCGTAACCCATTTTTCGTTACGGTATACAAAGGATACGTTGTCAAGAAAGATGTCTCCTAATTTTAAATCCCAGCTGGCTTTTGAACTGGTATCTTTTTTGCCTGTGTCGAAATAATCGATCAGGTGCTGGTAATTGTAAGTACTGTCGCCCTTGTATTTTATGAGTTTGGCCGTGGTATTGTGCAGGGTGATTTTTCCAAGATGCAATTTTTCGTGTTTGTAGTCAAAGGTTTTGATATCGACTAACACATCCCCCTGAAGAAGCGTATCGTTGTGCTTATCGAGGATAAAAACGCCTCTCAAATGGGCTTTTGAAAAAAAATCGAGGTTAATGCTTTCAACATATACTTTACTTTTAAACTGATCGCTGAGATAGTCGGTTGCTTTTTTTCCAAGCCAGGTTTGAAAGGTATAAGTCTGGGCACCAAAATACAAGCCTATTCCAAGTAAAAACAGGAATAAGAAAAAGTAGCCTAAAGATTTAAAGAATATTCTTGTAACTTTGCGCAGCATATGCCTTTGCTCTAAAGATAAGGCAAAATTCGGGCCGGGAGCCTCTAAAAAATGCAAAATTTGAACACTTACATATTAGCAATTGAGAGTAGCTGCGACGATACTTCTTGTGCCATTTTGCGTAACGAAACGGTATTAGCGAATGTAACAGCTAATCAAAAAATTCATGAGCAATACGGAGGTGTAATTCCTGAACTGGCCAGCAGAGATCACCAGAAAAACATTGTGCCAGTGGTGGATGCGGCATTAAAAAAGGCAAATATTACTCTGGCAGATCTGACCGCTGTTGCTATTACCCGCGGTCCAGGACTTATGGGGAGTTTACTGGTAGGCTTGTCTTTCGCTAAATCCCTTTCTATGGCATTAAAAATCCCTTTGATCGAGGTCAACCACATGCAGGGACACATTCTGGCACATTTTATCAGAGAAGTCCCGGATGCCTTGCAGCTTGGGGCATCAAAACATCCCGATTTTCCTTTTTTATGTTTAACGGTAAGTGGCGGACATACCCAGTTAGTGAAAATTCACGATCATCTGCATTTTGAATTAATGGGCGAAACCATTGATGATGCGGTTG
>CAZMHW010000094.1:0-10104 GCA_964566105.1 uncultured Akkermansia sp. | reverse complement strand
CCTTACATCCGAACCAGGATTTCGCCCGAATAAAAGAGGTGGCAGGTACTCAAAAACCATTTGCGGTTATAGTAGGTTGTTCTGATTCCCGTGTGCCTAATGAAATTATATTTGACCAGGGGATCGGTGATCTCTTCGTTGTCAGAACTGCGGGCCAGGTATCAACCTATGCTTCATGGGGCAGTATTGAATTTGGAAATGCAGTTTTAGGGGCAAAACTTATTGTGGTGTTAGGACATACGAGTTGTGGTGCTGTGTCGGCCGCTTGCAAAATACCGGATGTCCCCGGACATATCGTGACTCTTATTAATGCGATAAAACCTGCCGCTGAGTTAGCAAAACAAATGCCTGGAGATCTTATTGACAACGCTGTTAAAGTAAACGTAGCGATGGAGGTGAAGCAGCTTCAGTCCCTGGAACCAGTGTTAACGAAGTTAATTAAAAATGGATCCTTAAAGATTGTTGGAGCTGTTTACAATCTGGCTAACGGACAAGTAGAGTTTTTACCGGATAATTATCTGGACACGCTTCAAAAGTAAAGTTTTGGGTTCTTGAATGTCCGGGGATATTTTGACTGTTTTGCAAACCAGAGGAATCAAAGCGTAAACGTGTATACTAATTTCCCAAAATCCCAAAACATTGATATCTTTAAACACGCAAGCCATTCGTAACCTGGTTCCGGCGTTAAAAAGATGTTCAAACAGAGCTCCACATTTCTTTTCTTTCTGCTACTCTGTACCACAGGTATGTTCGCGCAACGGGTGCAAACGTTTCAACTCAACTTTGAATCCGGCACCTACACCTTATCTCCGGAGCATCAGGAACAGATCGATCTGGCCATTGCCAAACTGGTAAACGCACCTTCGGCCTATAAAATTGAACTGGTAGGACATTCAGATAGCACTGGTTCGGCAGCACTCAATTACCAGGTGTCCCTCCAGCGCGCCAGAGAAGCAAGGACCTATTTTGTGAGCAAAGGCTTTCGGGAAAAATTTATTATCATTCGGGCAAGGGGTAAAAAGGAACCACTGGATGATAACAGCACAGAAGGAGGCAGATTTAAGAACGCCGGGTACATGTGCTCACTACGCTGAGTTTGCCCGACATTACCGAAATTGGTGGCGTTACAGAGAACGAAGAAATTTTTACGATGCGGGTGGATTCCGGTGGTACGTTTCTGGACAGCTCGGGTACCAGCATTCATATTCCCGCCAATGCTTTTGTAGACGAGAACGGTGATCCGGTAAAAGGCGAAATTCAATTCTCCTACACCGAGTACCGTGACCTCCTTGATTTTATGCTGAGTGATTTGCCCATGAATGTTACGGAAGGCAAAGAACAGTTTTACATGAATGCTTCCGGCATCTTTAAACTGCTGGCTTTCCAGGGCGACAAACCTGTGTATTTAAAAAAGGGAAGCAGCATTGATGTGAATTTTGCGATGGATCAACCACCGGAGAGCGCTGATCTTTTACGTTACGATAAAAAAACAGAGAAATGGTCAGGTGGGGGAGGCGGGTATTCACGCCAGGAAAAAAAAGAGGTATACCAGGGCCCTATTTGTGGGGGTTCCTTTGTGCAGGATGGTGGAAAACACTGTCCCACCAAACCCTGCGATATTTTGAACCTGATCGTGAGTACTGCTTCGTATTATGCTTCCGGCAGACATTCCATTTACGAGATCATGATGCAGAAAGATCCTTACCGTGCTCTGGAAACTCTTGAATTTATTGGCCTTTACACGGATATAGAAAAACGGCGTAAACGCAGTCTGGATTCCACACTTAAACGCATCAAGAGGGAGGGGCATAGTTACCGTTTGGTGGTGACCAGACACAATGTATTTCGCGTAAAATTTGTAGTGACGTGTCAGGCTTCAAAGAACAACGAGTTTGATGCCTGGAGAGGCACACGCTGGAAATTTTCACGCAACAAAAATCCCGGGCTGTATGCAAAATTGGCCAAAACCAAATGGAGCGCCTGTAAGATAAGGCCCGATGGAGAATATTTTAATTTTATGGTGACGGATACTTCCGGGGATAAGGAAATCAAAAATGTAAGGGCTATTCCCAAAGACCGGATGGATCGGGAAGAGAAGGCGACATTTCTGAACACCCAGTACACAGAGTATTCAGGCAAATTGTTCACCTATCAGCAACGTATGGATGAACTGGAAACAGCCAAAACAGAATTTAATTCGGAGGTCGTGGCTTACCGTAACTCACTGGATTCGCTCGAACTGGTGCGCCGGTCTTTTAAACCTATTTACGATGAGCTTTTCGCGGATTCAATTTATTGTATGTGGTATCATGGTTTCAGGTTCATGGGTCAGGACGAATGGAATTTGTGGTTCACAAAATGGCTGCAGTATTTTGACACCCATGGAGAAGATATGCAGAAACGTGTCACCAGGATTAAGACCAGCAGAGAATTTTTGGACTGTGATATCAAGTTAGGAGATTATACACCCGATGTAACCCGGAATCAATTTATCAAGCCCTTAAAAATTCAGAGCCTGGGTATATACGGAATTGCCTCACTGGTAAAAATAAGTGATACGGTGGAGGTGTATGCAGATTATACCGACAGCCTGGGTAACAAATTGGAGCCCGTGATCATCTGCCTGACCGATAAAACGTTTAACGGGGTCGTTCGCTTTGATGGCAGTAACCGTTACAGTCCCTATAAATTCCGCTTGTCGCCCAGCACGGTCAAGTCTATGATGGCCTTTGACAGCATGGGCAGAGCTTATCTCTGCACGGCCGACAATTTTGAAGAACTGACCTTAAAGGGCAAACTGTTGAAACATACCTTTATTCTTAAAAAAGTAGAGAAACTAAAGGACAAACAGGATTTGTTGAAGCAGTTATAAAAGCTTTATTACAGAAAAAACTTTGTTTCTGAATTTCCGGAGCGCGGAATTAAGTTTGTTACTTTTTACTCGGAACCTTGTTGATCCAGGCGAAATGCTCGTTTAGCACGTTGTTCTTGTTTTTACGGAGGTAATCTATATACGCTTCCGCGACGGGGGATAATTTTTTTTCTTTCAACCAGATCAAATGCCAATTGGATTTGATGGGAAACCCAACGGCAGGAATTATTCTCAGATCTTTGTTGAGTAACTCGTTACGAATACCAATAAGCGGCATCACCGAATTGCCAAGACCCGCAATTACTGCTTGTTTTACAGCCTCGTTCGTGGTTAGCTCCATTTTTTTACGAACGGGTATGTTGTGTTTCTTAAAATACTGTTCCATCACAAAACGGGTACCTGAACCCTCTTCTCTGAAAATGAGAGGCATTTTAATGAGTTCGCTTTTTGTGATGGCTTTGCTGATCTTTTTTTCCTCTTTGTTACCAATCACATACAATTCGTTCTCAAGTAAAATTTCGTCATGCACTTTCAAACCTTTTGGCAGCACCGATACCAGGGCAAAATCCACCTCGTTGTTTTGCAGACTGTCAATAACCCGGGATTTATTGGTAACGTCCATCACCAGGTCCACGCCTTCGTTTTTCTTAATGAACTCCGAAAGAAAATAGGGCATCACGTATTTACCGGTGGAAACCACAGAAAAGACCAATCGGCCGGTAAGATGGCCTTTATAAGCCATGGTTTTGTAATTGATGGCGTATACTTCGTTGATTACACGTTCTGACATATGATAAACTTCCATGCCAAAATCGGTAACATACAGTTGTCGTCCAACAACTTCTGTGAGAGGAATGTCAAACTGATCCTGAAAGTTTTTTAACTGGATGGAGACGGCAGGTTGAGTCATGTGTAATTCTTCAGAAGCTCTGGTAATACTTTTTAATTGCACCACTTTGGCGAATACCTGTAATTGATGGAGGGTATAATTCATTAATATCTTTTATGTTAACTATAACAAATATAAATAAAAACTAACAGAACTAAATACGGACTTTTACAGTATGAAAAATAGAAAAACGCAAAACACCCAGTCTACACCGCGTATTTCAGAAGTACTTTTAGGCTGTCTTCTCACGACTGTTCTCTGTCTTCTAAAGTATCTTAAAGTCCTGAACATTGATCTTGAAATAGTGTTTGCGCCCTTTGTGGTGATCACCCTTCTGGTGTATGGCGACAAACTTCTGATGGGCCTTTTTATTGTTCCCATACGTCTTTTCTCAAAGTCGGACAAAAAGTTTGAACACCCGGCCAGTTCTCAAAAGAATCCAGTGGATCTATAACGTACTTAACTATGAAGGAAAAAGCCAATTTTGAGGTCCCTCTCGTCGCACTCATACTCATACTGGCAGGGGCGCTTTCTCCATCCAATGGAGTAGATGACGCCACGTACAAAACCCCGTCGGAGTTAATTGGCGTTATGTTCAGGGTACTGACTATCGGCGTAGCGGTATATTTGTTGTGGACATTCGCAGAAGACCAGAAAAAAAATACGGAAAGAAAACCATTAGCAAAACATTTGAAAACCCTGAGTTTCCCAAAGTTCATGGAAGCGATTTTACGAAGAAACCGATGAAATACACTAGGTTGAAAAAGACTAAAAATTGAGAGTGTTTCGGGTAATGTAGGATATAGGGAAGTTTTTAAAAACAAAAAATCAGAAAGTGAATTTTTACAAAAAAATATTCGAGAATAATGAAAAGTGGGTGGCCGAAAAGAAAAACAAGGACGTAAATTTTTTTGACCATCTGGCAAAAGGACAATCTCCGGAAATTCTCTACATCGGCTGCAGCGACAGCAGGGTAACGGTTGAAGAAATGACGGGTATGGCACCGGGGCAGATGTTTGTTCACCGAAACATTGCTAACCTTGTTCCAAACAACGACAACAGTTCGGCTTCGGTGATAGAATATGCAGTAGCATACTTAAATGTAAAACACATTGTGGTATGTGGGCATTACAATTGTGGGGGAATCAAAGCGGCAATGAAAGCGGAAGATCTTGGCATCTTAAATCCCTGGTTGCGAAACGTAAGGGACGTGTATCGCCTTCATAAAAACACCCTGGATGCCATTTCCGACGAGGAGGCGCGTTATAAAAAACTGGTCGAGTTAAATGTGGAAGAGCAGTGTATTAACGTTATTAAAATGGCCGTACTCCAAAAACATTACCTTGAAAAAGGATATCCAACCGTTCACGGCTGGGTGTTCGACATGCACTCGGGACATCTGATCGATCTGAAAATTAATTTTATCAGGAAGCTGGAAGGTATCCGAGAAATTTATGATCTTGGACTCAGTGTAAAATAGGGGATGGTGGCGCAGTGTATCGAAGCGTCCTACTGATCTTCAGTAGATCCTGATGGATTATAACTTGTGCCACATTAAATAGTTCCAAAGTTTGTAAAATTTAACCGGGTCTCAGAGGTTTTGTTTTATTCGGCGCAGGCTATTCGCCGGGAACATTCAGAATAAACCCCACCTTAAACACATTCTCTATGCTAAGTTTTGGGTCGTCTTTGAGATATTTTCGGATCTTGGTAATAAATACGTCAAGACTCCTCCCCAAAAAATAATCGTTCTCTCCCCAAAGTTCTTTGAGCATGACTTCGCGTTTAATAACGGTATTGCGGTGGTCAGAGAGGTACCTGAGGATATCGCTTTCTTTTTCGGTAATACGTTTGGTCTGGCCCTGGATACTTAAAGATTGATTGTTGAAATCAAAACGGTAGTTGCCTAACGAAATGATTTCCACTTTGCTTAAGGATGGATTTTCAGGAATTCTCCGGATCACCGCTTTGATCTTCCAGAGCAGCTCTTCCTCGTCAAAGGGTTTGGTGATGTAATCGTCCGCGCCCAGATCGTAGCCTTTTAATTTGTCTTCTTTCAAAGATCTGGCAGTAATAAAAATGAGGGGGATTTTTTTGTCTTTTGCACGAATGATTTTTGCAAGGGAAAAACCATCGAGCTTTGGCATCATCACATCCAGCAGGCAAAGGTCGAAGGAAGAGTTTTGCAGAACCTTCAGGGCAATTTCTCCGTCCTTACAAAGCTTCACATGAAAACCCTCTGTCTCCAGGTAATCCACCAGCAATACTCCTAAATTGAGATCGTCCTCGGCAAGTAATATGTTGAGTTTTTCTTTAGACATAGGTTAAAGCGATTGTAAATGTGGTCCCTTCTCCTTTTTCGCTTTGCAGATGAATGCTGCCACCGTATAGTTCAATTATTTTTTTTACGTAGGCCAGTCCGAGTCCGAATCCTTTTACATCGTGCACATTCCCGGTAGGGACTCTGAAAAATTTATCAAACACTTTATCCTGGTAGGCGGAATCTATGCCTATGCCCTTGTCCGAAATGGTCATAACAAACTTGTCACCGTCGTTATGGGTTTGGATGTGTAGTTCGGGTTTTTCTCCGGAGTACTTAATGGCATTGTCCACCAGATTGCACAAGGTATTCGTGAGATGGGTCTTGTCGCCCATCACCACAAAATTCTCAGCCTTTAAGTCTAAGTGTATTTCTCCCTGCGTATTTTCAATTTGTACACCAATACATTTTAGGGAGTCTTTAATGAGCTGGTGTAAATCAAGTTCTGTTTTTTGTAAGGGAATTTCTCCTCTTTCGAGTGCGGTCATACTCAGCACCTGTTCTACCTGCTGTCGTAGTTTTTCGTTTTCTTCAAGAATAATGCCGGAGTAATGTTTTATTTTTTCTTCCTGTTTAATGTTTGATTCCTTGAGCATCATCTTGCCAGCCAGGGCAATGTTGGTGAGTGGGGTTTTAAACTCATGGGTCATGTTGTTTAAAAAGTCAGTGGTGTGTTCCGAAAGTTCTTTTTCTTTCATGAGCGACACAGCCGTTCGCCAGAACAGGATACCAACCACGAGTATTAAAAGGACCGAAGAAATAAATGGAATCCCCATTTCTTCCATGATAAATTGTTCCTGATCGGGAAAAACGAGTTTTAATTCCAGGCCTTTTGTGCCTGAGTCTTCGGTAATACATTGCTGGTAGCAACCTTCAGCGGGACTGGGCGAAAAACCTAAGCTGACGGAGGTGTTTTTATTTGTGACGGGCGCGCCGGGTTTTACATCAAAATAATAAGCGATCTGAATATTATATAATTTCATGTAGTGATTAAAGAGGGAGTCTACTTTTTTCCGTTCGTTATTACCCACACACACTTCCAGTTTTTTTCGTGTCACTGTATCTGCAGCCAGCGCTTCGGCTGTTTTCGAAAGCACAAGTGTGGCCTTTTCACTAAAAAGAATTTCTTTGGTTTTCGCGGCATCCACAATCCAGTTTACTTGTATGATCAGAACGATCAATAAAGCGAGGGAGGAGATCAGAATAAATAAATAGGTTCTGTTAAGTTTCATGCGACTCTGCAAAATTAGCCATTTCCACCGGATAATGCGACCGTTAACAAGTCGTTAACAGGCTAATAACGGCTCAGTAACAGCTTTTCCTGTAAATTGGAACTACCTTTGGCATACAAATTATCTGTACACAAATTTTATTCTTATGAAAAACTATTCAATCTTTGTTACGCTGTCGCTGGTTTTTTGCCTGAGTTGTAAAAAGGAGATCAATGCAGAGATAAAAACACCTGCATTACCGGAGACATCTCCCTGGAGTAGTAATAAAAAGGCCCTGCCCTGGAATGTAAACATTAACAGTGCGGGGTATATGGATTATTTTTGTAAAAGCCAGGAAGGCTGTTAATTTATTTTTAAAATCACACTTTATCTTGAACGTATGAGGCTAAGGCATATTACACCCTTCGTGATTTTATGTGGAATGTTTTTCCCGGGACGAACGTTGGCGCAAACGCAGGCAAAGGACAGTGTCAATGAAAAGAAAAAAACACTTGCTCTTCCTGCCAGGCTATACGGCCCACCTACAAATCCTACCATTCAGGTAAGTCAGTACATCCGGCGTATGTTTCAGGACAGTAAAGGAAATCTCTGGTTTGGTACCAATGGCGATGGGGTGGCCCGTTACGATTATGTGTCGCTGGAGTACTTTAATTATAACCAAGGATTTTGTGGAGGAGCTGTGCGCGGCATGATTGAGGATGAAGACGGTGATATCTGGTTTGCCACATCCGGGGGAGTTTGCCGTTACGATCACACGCGCGCAGTTCATCCCTGCAATACAAGTAGTTGTGCGCATGATCTGCGTATTCCTGTTCAAAGAACTGAACACGACGCCGAACTTGCAAAAGCGTTTCACAATTACACAGTGGTTGATGGTTTGGCGCATCCGCAGGTGTGGTGTATTATGAGAGATAAAAACGGAAATCTGTGGTTTGGAACGGAGGGAGGTGTTTCGTGTTACGATGGCAAAAGCTTTACTCCGTTTCCTATTCCCGCGGTGGACCTGAGTAATTTTCCAAACGCCTACCCCGCTCCTAAATTGATTAACTGCATTGTTCAGGACAGATCGGGGAAGATCTGGTTTGGTTCCAACGGTGGCGGCGTTTATTGTTACGATCCTTCAACGGCACCCAGGATTAACGTAAAACCTTTACTTAATTTTTCAGAGAAAGATGGTTTGTGCAATAATTTTGTGCAGTGCGTGTTTGAGGACAAACAGGGAGATCTTTGGTTCGGAACACGTTTTGGTGGATTGAGCCGCTGTCGTTCTTTAGACAAAAACATGGAAACGATTAGTTTTACCAACCTTACTTTTAATTTTAAAGTACTGGAGGGTTTAAGTAAAAACTTTGCCTGGACCATGTTGCAAGATAAAAAGGATAGGTTTTGGATTGCTACCGCCGGAGGTGGCTTGTACAGCTATGACGGAAAGGATACACTCAGTGGAGATTTGGGTGCGAATGGGGGAAAAACTTTTAACTACGGCGAAGCGGAAGGTTTGCCCAATCGTTTTGTTCAAAGTCTCCTGATTGACAAACAAACAAATTTCTGGGTAGGCACTTCCGGAGGTCTTTTCCTATACGATGGTAAGGGATTTGTAAATGTAACAAAGGTAGGACCCTGGCCGAAAAAATCCTGAACAAAACAAACGCTAGCTTTAATCTAATCGCAAATATGATTTCTATTCTTAAAATACAAGTGTGCATTGTTTCGTTAGCAATTGTGTCGCTACGCTGTTCTTCTCCGACAAAAACAAAAGTTGAAAATCTCTTACCAATTAAAGATACAGTGGCTCCTGTTCTTTTTTTGGCGGGCCCTGAAATAGACACGGTGTATGTAACAAATTACGTCACCACGACTATTAACAAGGGAGACTCTGTGTATACCTGGGATCCGGGTAATGTGTTTGTGGGGTACGAGGATCGTGGGGCAGAGGTAATGGACGAAGTTCGTGGAGAACGTATGTGTTCGGATCTTCGGGTAAATGTGGAAGGGGCAGTGAATACGAGAGTCTTAGGCACGTATTACCTTCATTACAGTGCAACCGATGCTGCCGGAAACAAATCTTCAGTGCTTACACGAACAGTGCATGTGTTAGAGAATGCGGTGGCGTTTTTAGGGGGACAATATACCGCGGTGTGCAGTTACACCGCCTTACCTGCTGGTTCTTTAAATCCCTGGGTTTCCAGCGAAACCTACACAGCGGTGATCTATCCAAAGTCATGTAAAAATCGTTTTGAGTTGGTGAACCTAAAAATTGGCGCGGAGAAGGTGGTAACAGATGGGGCACTTGTTGGAAATTCAATGGAGCTTGGCTTTTTTAGCCCTGACTATGCCAATGGCACATGCACCGGAACTTTATCGCCAACGAAAGAGAGTTTTACTATTGAAAGCACATTTTATGCCTATTCGCAGGCAAAACGCTACCAGTGTAAAAATGTATTTACAAAAAGCCCTGACCTTCTGCTGGGATTGACCAAATGAAACAAAGAGAAACTCTTTATTGAAATCACTGGTGGTTGGGAAACAAATCCTCGGCCGTGTTTTTTTGCACTGCTAAAATTTGCATAAGACTCACGGGTTGAAAGAACGCTGTGTGCGGATCTTCCTGAATAAGTTCAATGTGCGTTCCGTTCGATTCTCGCGTCAACACGTAAGTAGTGGTGGCGTAATTTCCAGGCATATCTTCCAGGCCGGGTTTTGGCGTAAACAAAGTGTATTTTATAAGTTGCTCCGGAACAAATTCCAAAACACTTCCCCATTGCTCCAGTTTTTTTTCGCCGTACTCGGC
>CAZMHW010000093.1:5603-10156 GCA_964566105.1 uncultured Akkermansia sp. | reverse complement strand
TCTCTGAAACTCTGCTCTTTTTCCTTTTTCTGGTCTTTATTTTCTGAGGACATTATTCTGGTACGTTTTAGTTCTGTTTATTTCTTTAAAGAATCGGCTACTGCCACCACTTTTAAACTATCGGTTTTAACCGCGGTGGAGTCTGATGGGGCAGCTCCTTCTTCAACATAAAGATCACCTTGTTTGTCTTTAGGTTTAGGAGGATTAGTTCCTTTTAATGTTTTAATATAACTTGCCAGCTGTGCAATTTGCATTGGTGAAAAATCTTCTTTCCACGATTTCATTCCTTTATCAGGCCAGCCGTATTTAATGGTTTTAAAAATATCTTTAATACCACCGGAGTGTAACCAATAATCATCGGTTAAATTAGGACCCACTGTACCTTCACCAAATTTACCGTGGCAGGCCGCACAATTCGCGATGAATAACTCTTTACCACTGGCAAGGGCTGAAGCGTCTGTGAGTAATTTAACAGTGCTTTCGTCGACGTTATTGGCGGATGTTTTCATGTATTCTGCAATTTCAGCATTGGCTTTTTTAATACTGTTGGTGTATTCTTCAGCCTGTAACGGTGAACTTTTAATCACGTGATAGTTGATGAGGTACACCACACCTACAAAGATAGTAAGATAGAAACCATATTTCCACCATGGTGGCAGGTTGTTATCCAGTTCTTTAATACCATCGTAATCGTGATCGAGCATAATCGCTTCTTCATTTTCAACTTCCACGGCATCGCTCAGGATATCGAGGATGGTTTTTTCTTTCGGTTTATTGGCTTTAGCAGCCACCACTGAAGGAGACAGGTCAGCTCTCAGGAGATACCTCAGGGTATAAATAAGCACAGCAGCTACAATTAACTCCAGTGCAATAATTACCACCATAAAGTAGAAGGTAAATTGATCCAGTCCACCAATCCGGTCGTCTTTAATTACAGCGGCAGCAGCTTTGTCCTGCGCAAAAGAAGACAAGCTTGCAAACAGGAGAAAGAAAAGAGTACCCAGGGTTTTGGCGCCAGCATTATTTTTGTTTGCCTCGTCTTTATTCTTTACCATTTTGGAAAGAAGCTCTGAATTAGACACATTTTTCAAAACACTGCTCAGGGCAATCACCAGAATGGCTAACAAAATAATGGTTGCCAGCAAAGTGTTAAATAAAGCGTTTGAAAAATAAGTGGACGTTGCGGCTTCGTTTCCCTGTGCGGATGAAACAAATGGCAATGCCAGAAGGCATAAGGCTACAAAGCTGTTTTTTCTTTTATTTTTATTTAATGTATTCATATACCTGTTATTATTTTTCGTTAATATCTAAGGGAATTTCCGCGATCTCGTCCAGGTATTTTTTGTCTGCCCCGAACGCGTATAACGCTACTATAAGAAAGAAAACAAAGAAAAGGACAAAGGAGATAAGCGGGTAAATCCCAATCCCTGTAATGCTTTCCAAATAATTGATGAATTTCATGGTCTCTTTTTTTAGTGTTAGTTCTTATTAGTTACTGAGTTTGGCAACTTCTTCTTTTGGAGCTGCTTTAATGTCTTTACCCATTCTTTGCAGGTAAGCAATCAGGGCAACGATCTCCTTATCAGCCGCGGTACGGATACCGTCTTTTTTCAGACTCTCCGCAATTCCTTCGGCTTGTTTTTGCATGTCGTTGGCGGCAATGCTTTCGTAACCTGCAGGATAAGGTACTCCCAGTTTTTGCATGGCTTTGATTTTACCAACAGTGCTTGCAACGTCCACTTTATCGTCCAATAACCAAGGATAAGATGGCATGATAGAACCTGGTGACATTGAGCTTGGATCCATCATGTGGTTGTAGTGCCAGCTGTCAGGATATTTTCCACCCACACGTGCTAAATCCGGACCGGTACGTTTTGATCCCCATTGGAACGGGTGATCGTAAATAAATTCACCGGCTTTGGAGTATTCACCGTAACGCGCGGTTTCACTTCTGAACGGACGTACCATTTGAGAGTGGCAGGTATAACAACCTTCGCGCACATAAATATCTCTTCCCTGTAACTCAAGCGGGGTGTATGGTTTTACGCTGGAGATGGTAGGAATGTTTGATTTGATCAGGAAGGTCGGGATCAATTCGATGGCGCCACCAATAATTACCATAACTAAACTTACTACCAGCATTTGGATAGGTTTACGTTCAATCCAACGGTGCCAGTGGTCACCTTTATGAGCGGTGTAAGTAACGGCCAGTGGTGCCGCTTCGGCGTCTTCGTTCGCAACAAAACTTCCTGCTTTAACGGTTTTAATAAGGTTGTAAACCATGATACAGGCACCTACCAGGAATAATGTTCCCCCAGCGGCACGTGCAGCGTAAAACGGTAACATTTTGGTTACACTGTCCATAAACTGCCATTTTAATTGTCCTTCTGGTGTAAATTCTTTCCACATTAAACTTTGCATGATCCCTGCAAAATACATTGGTACCGCGTAAAGAATAATACCCAAAGTTCCAATCCAGAAGTGCATGTTCGCTAATTTGGCAGAGTATAGTTTTACATTAAACATTCTTGGTATTAACCAGTAGAGGATCCCGAAAGTTAAGAAACCATTCCAGCCCAAAGCCCCTACGTGCACGTGTGCTACGGTCCAGTCGGTGTAGTGAGAGATAGCGTTAATGGATTTAATAGATAACAAAGGTCCTTCAAATGTTGCCATACCGTATGCGGTAACGGCTACCACCATAAATTTTAAAACAACGTCGTCACGCACTTTATCCCATGCGCCACGTAAGGTTAATAACCCGTTGATCATACCACCCCAGGATGGCGCGATGAGCATCACCGAGAACACAACACCGAGGGATTGTGCCCAGTCAGGTAAAGCGGTATATAATAAGTGGTGCGGACCAGCCCAGATGTAAAGGAAGATAAGCGCCCAGAAGTGAATGATGGACAAACGGTACGAATACACCGGACGGTTAGCCGCCTTAGGCATAAAGTAATACATTAAACCTAAATAAGGTGTTGTGAGGAAGAAAGCAACCGCGTTGTGACCATACCACCATTGTACCAATGCATCCTGAACACCGGCGTACCAGGAATACGATTTCCAGAAAGACACCGGAATTTCAATAGAGTTTACAATATGCAACATGGCCACTGTAATAAATGTGGCAATGTAAAACCAGATGGCCACGTATAAATGGCGTTCACGGCGGCGAATAATGGTACCAAACATGTTTACACCGAATGTTACCCAGATCAACGCGATCAGGATGTCAATCGGCCACTCCAGCTCAGCGTACTCTTTACCGGTGGTTTTACCTAATACCAGGGTTATAGCAGCTAACACAATAATCAACTGCCAGCCCCAGAAATGAAGCTTGCTCAGAAAATCGCTGAACATACGGGCTTTTAATAAACGTTGCAACGAATAATAAACACCCATAAAAATACCATTACCCACAAATGCGAAAATTACCGCGTTGGTATGTAAAGGTCTTACGCGGCCAAACGTCGTGTAAGGCAATTCAAAATTAAACATTGGCCAAACCAGTTGTAAGGCGGCAACCAATCCTGCCAACATACCTACAATCCCCCACAGCATCGTAGCGTAGGCGAAGTTTTTTACAATCTTGTTGTCGTATTGAAACTTTTCTATTTCCATAAAGTTTATTTTGTTTGTTGATTTTTTGTTTGATTTATATCTGTGTTAGTGGTGTTTTTAGGTTCAATTGCTTTTGTATCGTCAAAAAGCATTCTTACGGAAGGGGTATAATCATCGTCGTATTGTCCGCTTTTAACAGACCAGATGAAAGCGATCAAAAAGCCGATGGCTATTGTTAAACTCGCTGCTATTAATACAAAAACTACACTCATTTGTGGCTTCAAATTTACACCAGGTGCTTTTGGCCGTTTATGACATTTACTAGAGTAAAAGGTGATATAAATCAGTTTTTATGTTTTGTTATGTATTCTTCTTTTGTTTTTAGATTGGCAGTCCGCACATATCCTTAGTCCTGCATAACTTTAAAGCGGGATAATAACTTAATTTTGAATGACTTAACTTAAATAAAAGAACTGAGTGTTCGGTAGTAATTTAAAAGGGAATTCTGGGGTCTTTGTAATTTTTTGGGACTGATTTTAGATTAAACTTATAAACTATTTTTCTTAGAAACAAATAATAAAAAAGAAGGTCTCGGTTTTAAAAATTAAATTATTGATTAACAGTAAAATAAATGAGGTAGAAGGATGATACGAATCAGTCATTGAACTGACAAAAGTCAAGTAAGCCAATCTGCGATGTAATGTACTTTTGTTGTGAAATTGATAAACAAAAACAAACATGCTCATAGACGAAGATCTGATTACTGCCCATGGTGGCATCGCTAAAAAGTACAAAAAGGGAGAATTTATTTTTCGTGAAGGGGATGCGGCCCGTTGTTATTATCAGATCGTTTTCGGGTCTGTTAAAATGTACAATGTAAATAACGACGGAAAAGAGTTTATGCAAGGTGTCTTCGGCAATGGCGATTGTTTTGGCGAACCACCTTTGTTTATTAACGAGGGATATCCCGCCACAGCCATGGCGGT
>CAZMHW010000093.1:0-5593 GCA_964566105.1 uncultured Akkermansia sp. | reverse complement strand
AACGGATACCATCATTTTAAAATTAAGCAAAGAAAGTTTTTTAAAAATCCTCGACGAACAACCTTCCATTCAGAAAAAAATGTTGCAGTTGTTTGCGGAACGTATTTACGGCAAAGCTATTACCGCGCGCGAAATCATAAATAATTCACCGGAGTCACGCATTCTCGGATTTTTAAATACCTATAAAAAAAGAAAATGTGTGGAACAGGAGAGGATTCAGATTCCTTACACCCGCCAGGATATTGCCGATTTTACAGGACTGCGCGTTGAAACTGTGATCCGCACCCTTTCCAAAATGAAAGACAATAATAAAGTTGAAATAATTAACCGTAAATTGCTGTACTAATTCTAGTTCTCTGTTCCATGAAAATAAACATCCGTTACTGGTTAAATCTTTCTCTTATTAACCTGATGATCGTCGCCCTTCTTGGCCTGGTGATGCGTTACAAAATAGGCTTTGAATTTCCGTACCTTAATCAAAAAAACATACAACACGCCCACTCGCATTTCGCGTTTCTGGGTTGGATTACCCATGCCCTCTATGTGCTGATGTTGTTTGTGATGGAAGGGAAGGGGATAGCGCTTAATGCCAAACGTTACCGTTTGCTTATTATTTTAAATCTTACATGTGCCTATGGCATGCTTATTTCCTTTAATGTTCAGGGCTACGGCTTGTTTTCCATCATCCTGTCCAGCTCGGCAATTCTTGTAAATTATGTGTTTGCTTACTTTTTGTATAAGGATGTAAAACAACTTCCTAAAGATTTTGCCCCGCGCAATTGGTTTATGGCTGCATTGCTGTTTAGTGTTATTTCTTCACTGGGAACCTTTTCGCTGGCCTACATTATGGCAAGTAGAAATTACAATCAAAACCTGTACCTGGCTTCTGTTTATTTTTACCTGCACTTTCAGTACAACGGCTTTTTTACTTTCGCCAGTATGGGACTACTGATGGCGAAATTAAAGGACTGGCTGCCCGCTTTTAAATACAATCCCATGATGTTTAAATTATTTTTCGCGGCCTGTATTCCCGCTTATTTTTTATCCACCCTGTGGGCAGGTTTACCTGTTTGGCTGTATGTAATCGTGGTTTTGGCGGCCTTTTCACAGTTTTTTGGCTGGACTTTGTTTCTGTTGGAACTTAAAAAGAGTCTGCATTCAAAAACAGCGGAATTTAAAAAAGGATATTTTGTTTTTTTTCTGGTAGCTGCCGCTTTCACCATCAAACTTTTTCTGCAACTGGGTTCTACCGTACCGGCAATCAGCAAACTGGCTTTTGGTTTCCGACCAATTGTGATCGCGTATCTGCATTTGATCTTGCTGGCTGTTATTTCGGTTTTTTTACTCAATTACATGCGTACCCTTGAATTGATCAGGATCAACAAACCCTCCCGACGTGCCTTGGTAATCTTTATAACCGGCGTGTTTTTAAATGAAGCGGTATTGGCCATTCAGGGGATTGCCTCGTTTAGTTATACACCCGTGCCTTATGTGAACGAGGCGCTGTTTGTTGTGGCCATTATTATTTTTTCAGGGATTTTTTCTCTGGTTTTGTCACAAAGAAACAAACTACCTGCGCTTTCCTGATTGTTTGGTGCGGAAACGCACCCTTCGCACACATGCTTCGACTCCCGAGGCAAGCTCGGGACAAGGTCCGCTCAGCATGACATGCTTCGACTCGGCTCAGCATGACAGCTGCAAGAGTTACCCTGAACGGAGCCGAAGGGTACAATTTTAGATGCCGCTCGTATGACGGATACCCTGGGTTTTCAAGTAACACCAATCCTGGGAACTCGTTTTTCTTAAACACAGAGGACGCAGAGTTTTGCACGGAGTTCACAGAGGTTAAATTGGCAAAACGCTTCGCTCGCGACGCGTTCTCTATGTTTTACTTTAGGTGTACAGTATAACCTATCCTTTCTATGCACCTATGTTGTTTAATTTTTTAATTCATGTCTTTGGTTGGTGAAAACACTATCCATGGAAAAAAAGTAATCAGTTATGCCACGCGCAAGCAGATTCTTCCTTCGTCAGAATTACGCTCTACCGAAAGTGTTTTGTTGAGTGAAACGAAACATCTGCCCGTGCGGAGGGTTCGGTTTGTCAGTGTACAAGGTTATCAGTCTTCTAACGCACAGGCAGATTCTTCACTACCGTTCAGAATGGCGCGCATCCGGAAATGGAATTCACAGCCTGCCCGGCCGCAGGCGCAGTTAGTGCGAAAAAACAAACCAAATACTTTGATCTCTTGTATCTGTTTTTTGTGACACCCTTGTTAATAGAAAAGGGAATGCTTGCGTTTAAAAAATGAAATTGAGGTTTGCCATAAAATTACGCCCAAACCTAGGAACAGAGCCTATATCCAAATGCTCGTGATAACTCGCGTCAAAAATATTTTCACAGGCGAGGCTCAGCTGCAGCACGGTTGATTTTAAACGGGTGTTTTTGGAGATCCTGAAATTGAACGTGTGAAAACTTGAGGTAACCCTGTCACCATAATCCGGATTTATCCTGTATTGTTTCGCGGCATAATCGTGTTCAAACTGCAATTGGTAAAGCCCCAATTTGTAACGCAGAGCTTCCTGTAATTTAAAGGGGGGCACAAGAGGAAGGGGTTTACCATCTTCTGTCTGGGCCATAACGTATTTTACGGTTCCTATGTAGGAAATGTTTTCACGCAATTGTATTTTAAGTGACCCTTCATAGCCTTTACTTATTGCATTGCCAATGTTTTTATATGTTTTTAAACCCAAAGCGCCAATGGTCATCTGACTGTAACCTTCTAAACGATACGCGTAAATGTAATCCTGCAGGTGATGATAAAACACATTCAGTGAGAGTTGTACTTTTTTGAAATCCCGTTTTAAAAGTAGTTCTGCCTGGTAAGACCGTTCGGGTTTAAGAGAAAGGTTTCCAATGTAATCGTACTGATCTTGCCTGTTAAACAGGTAATATCCGTAACGCTCATTACTGGTGGGGATTCGTTCTCCGTAACCCATACTTAACTGGATCAGGGTTTTTTCTTTAAATTTTTTGGAACAGATCAGGTTGGCATTTTTTAGGAAATTTTGTTTGGTTTGCGTAATGTCGGTGTTATACACTTTCCATTGTTTTGAACCAATGCCGCTTACAGCGCTCTGTAAATACAGATCTATGCGGGTATTCAGGGATACCTGATAACTTTTTCCTTTCACAAAATCAGTGCTAAGCGCCAATCCAAGATCTTTCAGATTGTTTTCTGGGAGTGTTTGCATGTACATGAGTGGTTCTCCTGCCGGATACATGGTCATGTCTGCGCGTGTGTAAGCCTGATGGTAATCCAGCCTGATTTTAAAATTGTTTTTACCTTTTAATTCGTCGTAAAACCCGGTGGTTCTGCTCCAGCCGGGCATGTCCATGTGCATGGGTGATTCGCTGCGGTGAGTATCGTCCATTTGATGAAGGATGGAATTATGGTAGATCTTAATTTCGTTTCCTGTGATAAACGCGGTGTTAAATTTTAGCTGATGTGTCAATGAGAAAATTTGAGCAGTGGCAGATCCCACGTCCATTGGAAGTGCAGGGTAACCGATGTTCTTTCCCCAATCTCCCAGGTAATCTGCTTTAAGTGTTTGTCTCGATGAGAGTTTGTAAAGTAAAGCCGCTGAAGTATTGAATTTTTTGTAACCTGAATGCGCGATGCGTACATGGTTACCTGCCAGGTAGTCGCCCGCGCTACGGTAGGTGCCACTTACCCGGTAGGCAATTTTTTTAAGGGATTGCTGGAGCGTGAGCGCGGAATTATAACCGTTGTTCACGGTTAAATAAGTTTGGGCTATCTGTCCGCTGATTTTTGAATGGCAGTTAAACGCTGGCTCTTTTAATTTCATGCTGATCTGTCCGCCAATCGTACTTCCTTCCAGGGCGCCAGAAGCACCGTGAGAAACCTGAATGGATTGAAGATTATTGGGCTCCACGTAAATGGAAACAGGATCCATTTTATCAGTGCACGCTCCGTAAATCCGCATCCCTTCAATAGTGATGTTCGATTGTCCCGAACCATAATTGCGTAAGGTCGGTTCCAGACCATAGGCTCCTCTTTTTATGAGATTAACTCCCTGCATCCGCGCTAAAATATCTTCTGTACTGGCCAGTTTATTATTCCTGTAAAAATTAAAGGCCTGGTTCTTATCGTTGTTTTCGTCGTAAATACAGACCTCCGTAAGGTTCACCGTTTTTACGGAAGTATCCTTAACAGTCGTTTGACTGCTAAGGATACGTGTAAGGAGTAAGCTGAGTAATATTAAACCAAACGCTCTGGACATATTTAATTTAATGTTAGCTCGAAGTATTGATCACTGCTGACCAGCACATCGTTCTTAAATAATTTAACTTTTACATTCCATAAGCCGGTCATGGTGAAGTTTACTTTTCCTATGTAGTGACCCGAGCTGGTGTGGACCGGATTAACGTTGTTAGGCGAACCATGTCCCATACTTGGCATTTCGGGTACAATTTCAATTCTGTAGTTTTTCGCTGGAATATATTCCATCCCACTTTTTTTGGTATGCAGCACAACTTCAAAATCATTCATACCTACCTGTGGTTTTTTAGGTGAAATAAGAGACAGAAAGATGGTGGAATTACTGTCGAGCGCCAACACAGTGGATTTAAATTTTGAAGGTGTTCCCGAACTAACACTCAGAGCAATACTTCCCTGACCGTTCAGGTTATTTCTAGAATTGTGAAACGAAAAATTCAGCGACCATTGAGAAGCTGTTCCCGCCATTGAAAACACAACAGCCGATTTAAAATACCCGTCTTTTGCAAGTCCGCTCGCGTCGTTTTCAACGGGTGAACTGTGTTTCATACTGCCCATGTCCATCATGGGAGTAATTACAAGATCACCACTGCTTAAAGAACTACCATCAATGGAATCGAAGAGCGCGGTGTAGAATTCGTTGTAACCCGTTTCAACAGATTTTTCGGAATAGAGCACAGCTTTGGTTTTAGCACCCACAAGGTAAGTTTCACCTATTTTTATGAGTGTTTTTGTATTTGTGCTTTCAGTGTTAGTAGTTGTGTCCTCTGTTGTTATTTCTTTCTTTTTGCACGAGGAGATGGACACAATAAAAAGGGTAGCAAGAAGAATGTTATATAAGGATTTCATAGTTATTTTGAATAATAAGTAAATAGTTTGTGATTGTGTTTACAATCAGTGAATTTAGAAAAGTGCGAATCAAAAATTAGGTGGGAAACAACAGTGCTTTAAGGACGTTTCTGCAGGCATTGATGAGCCGAAGAGAAGTTGTGCTAAAGAATCTGTCGACAAAATTTAACAGGTGGGTGGGTGGAAAATGGAAGTGTGAAAAGAGGAGTATTTCACAGATTTGACAGGTGGAAAGGCATTAAACACAGAACAGGACAAGTTACCAAGGCTGCTTTTTGAAACCGGAGTAAAAGGAAGAATTTCCTTCAATTCTTTTAAGGCCGCCTTTTCTGGATGTGTTTGTTTGTTCTGCGCCTGAAGTTGTTTGTTTAAATGACATTTTCCATGGCACTGCATTTCGGGTCTTGTTTTGTTTTCACAAAAATTTCTGGTGATGTATTCTTC
>CAZMHW010000092.1:0-10229 GCA_964566105.1 uncultured Akkermansia sp. | reverse complement strand
CTTCCTCCGCCGCCACCCGGAGCGGCATTATCTACCGGTGTGCCCTGAGTGTTACCACCCATCTGACCTACCAGAATTTTTAAAACTGTACCTGCAGTAAAGGTAAAGTTACCGCTCAGATATGCCCCATTTCCTCCCGGATAACCTGGAGAATACAGTTGCGTTCCACCCGCAGCACCCCAGGCTTCAATTTTATAATTACCCGCTGCAGGAATAGTGAAGGATTGAATTCCTCCTGTTACAACTACAGATCCGTTTAAGTTAGTCGATAAATAAGCTGTATTTACCTGTGTTTGCGTTGGCCCTACCGATCCTGTTGCCGAAGCATTCGTAAACGTATAAGACTGTTGCGCGTTTGTTTGGTGAGTTAACACCGCAAGAAGCAGCATTAAGAAACACGTAGCGCGCGTCTGTATGCCAATGAGTTTGTTTAGTAGTTTCATACCGGGATATTTTTTTTTCATAGTTGTTAAGGATGAGAAAACACTTCTCTTATCCGTAAATTTATGAAAAATTTACCTTTTTTTAATTAATAAATAGTAGGATACAGAGCTCAGTTGAACCAAAACTCAAGAATTTAGACTCGTGAACTGGTAAAATAGCTGTTTGAACCAGTGGAGTACTGGTTTGAATTAGTAAAGCAGTTAAAAATTAAATTCTTTATTTTTTAAAAATTCTATCACTGGCTGAATTTTGATCTAAAAAGGGCAATCGCTGATTGTTTTCTTAAAAACCCGAAATATTCCCTTTTTCGAACGTTTTCGGGATCGGTTAAACGCATCTGTTTTATAATGTCGTTTAAAGACCAAACGCGGTTGGTGAGCGATAACATCCTTCACATTCTTTACCCTATTCGGTTCGGCTTTAACAGGTAAGACAAACACGGTCTGTTTTTCCTGATTCTTCAGTAACTTTTTATATTCCCTTTCCGCTTTTTTTTGATAGATGTGGCAGGGACAATCCGGATTTCGGGGATCGTTGATGTTGTATTTGTTTTTTAAAGAATCACCTTTCCCGGAGCAACACTGAACATTCGCATACATCTGTGTACACACTAAACAGAGTTGTAAAAAAACAAAACACATTGCGAGTTGACTATTTAATTTTCGGCGCTCCATATTAACTTCCCTTTCTTCTTAATAAAAACGAGGCTATCTCAAAAGTCCGGATTCGTGAAAATTGTCATCCCGAGCGAAGTCGAGAGGTGACTATTCTCAAGGTCTTCAGTTCTCGACTTCACTCGAACTGACATCCGTTTTTGACTTTTAAGACAGCCTCGTTCAATCTTTTAGTTTAAGAGTTAAGCGCCTTTTTAATAATTACTTTTTCTGTAGCAGACCAGGTTTTAAATTCATTGGTGTAATACAGATAAGCGGAGGAAGCAGGAGCATCGTATTCTCCGGGCATTTCCGCTTTCAGGTCAAGGTTAATTTGTTTCACCGCTTTAGGACCAAGACCCCGGTAATAAATGGCAATGTTATTTCCTTTTATCTCGTAATAATCAATCACCTTTTTTTCCTGAAGTTCTTTTAACTGCCAGGGCTGCGCTGTGAAACCTGCGGGGATACCGATAATGGCCATGGTGCTTGGTACTTCTACTTCTTTTTTGTTACTGATGGTAGCTGTCAAACGAACCGTTTCTCCCACATTTGCTGTTTTGGAAGAAAGTTTTGTTTTCAGGTCTATGCTACACTCCGCATCACTGTTTGGTAAAAAGGTATTCCAGTTAACCGCCACAGAATAAGGAAGCGGGTTTTTAACGCCGAGGTATTTTACTTTCAGGGTATGCTTCCCTTCCCCTTTTACAAACTCTTCCAGACCGTCCATAACGATAGCCCCTTTGTCACCTGCCTTATATGTTTTCTCCGCCACTTTTTTATTATCCACGTAAATAACAATGGTTCCATCTTCCGTTGTTTTTTTACTGAACTTCGCGTATTCGGTCAAGGCTTTCAAGGCGAGAATTGTTCCCTGTGTAGAACTAAATACACCCGAACCACTTCTGGCGCTCACCAGGTAATGCACCGCATTCGTTAATACCTGTGGATTTTTAACGGGCGCTTTTAAAACAGACAGAATGGTGAGAGCAGTCGTTTCGATGGTTAAGGAATTGCCCTGCGAATACGTAATTGAATGTGTTGAACCTGTAAAACTACCATCTTTATCTTGCCTTGACATAAGGGCATTTAACGCCTCGTTCCCTTTTGCAATCTCTTTCATGGAAAAAGCCGCATTTGCCATCATGGCCAGCATGTAAGGATCTTTAGAGGACATGGCTTTGGCGTAAGAACTTTCAAACTCTTTCTTAATATCTGTATAACCCGCTTCTGACAGAGCATACACGATGTAAGCGTTCAGAATATCATCGCTAATTCTTCCAAAATCGTGTAAAGCCCGCTGTTCTCTCTCAAAACCACCTTTACCGTTGCGGTGATTCAATAACCACTGCGCCGTTCTGTCCAGCATTTTCTGATCGATCTCCTGCCCTGCTTTTTTCATGTCCACAAATTCCATAATACCATAGGCAGTTAAACCTTCGTGTGCCGGATTGGCGCCAAACCATTCGTAACCTTTGTTAGACGCTTCAAAAGTGGTCAGTCGTTTATAGCCTCTGTCTAATAAATCTGTCGCGCGGGCCAGAGTTTTACTGTCCTTGCTGTCTGTGTTTTTCAAATAATCCAATACCATGGCATTGGGATAAGCCGTGCAGGAAGTTTGTTCAAAACAGCCATAAGGTTCCTGTAAAATTCCATCTACTCCTTTCATTAAATCGGACACCACATTAGGGAATGCTGTGAAAGACGCTTTTAAAGAACCGTTCACCACTTTACTCAATTCAAAACTGTATTCCTTTTCTGTTTCCTGTGAAGAAAAAGAAGCCTGACTTGGAAATCCCTTCGGTGCAATTTTTATTTTTTGAGTAAAAGCATCACTTAATCCACAAGCTTTAAAACTGATGCTGAATTCCCCTTCACCGATTTTATCCAGTACTTTGTAATCCAGATAAATTGTTTTGGCTTTGCCCGGCATGATTGTTTGAACCGCCTGCACTTTTTCCACTTCTTTTAAACCCGCAGGCGCTGTGATGCTGAGTACGCCACCCAAGGGACCGCTTGTGTTGTTTTTTAATGTCAAAGGAATGGAAACAAAATCCTCTGTGGCTACTTCCACCGGAATTTTTGTACTCATGGCAAAAGGTAACTGCGTAAAGAAATTGGTTTCACATCTTCCTAAGGAACCATCTCCTGAAACACCTTCAATGGTTGTTTTAAAAGAAGTGATGTCGTCTGAGGCATAAAACTCAATGGTTTTACGTCCGGAATATCCCACTTCAATACTTGGATTCCAATAAATGGTATTTCTAAAATCGCTGCGTGTTTCTACATTCACTTGTTTTTCGTAATTGGGCGCATAAAACTGACGGGCCCTGTAATAAAGATTAGCCGGAACGGGCGCAGCCGCAACCTCCATGTCTTCGGCCATAAACCGATCAGCACGTTTGTCGGCAACAGCCACAGAAGCCAGGGCTTTTACTTCCTTCTCCTCCATTTTCACATTCTTCTCTTCCACCAGTTCTACCTGTACATTTTTGTTCACTTTCACATCTTTGTCTTTGCGTCTTTCGTCCATATCTTTGCTTCCGGATTTTTTAAACTTCACCCTTGGCGCTGCTTCTACTGCCTTTATCTGCTCCACTGCCATTTCAGGTGCCATCTGAACATCGTCATTTTCCATCACGCGTACACCACCGGCACCTTTCACTGAATTCTCGTATCCATAATAACGTTCATTTATTTTATACATGTACACTACCATGTTATCGCTATAATCCTGAACATACTGCGATTGGGCATAAAAGCCTGCCGCATTAAAAACCAAAGAGACAGGACTTGAAAGATCAACTTTACTTAACGAAAATTTACCATTTGTGTCGGATACATATTCTGCACCTCCCGGATTTTTTATTTTCACATTTGCCAATGGTTTTGCTGTATGCGCATCCATTACTGTACCGGCCAGAATTGCTTTTTGTCCCATAAAATTAATGGGAGGCAATTCTTCTTCCAGCAACTTTTCCCAGGTAAAACGTCTCCAGCCGGAAGTCAGCATTAAATAATCAAGTGCTTTGGCGGATTTACTTTCTTTCTTATTAAAATAAAAAGCAGGCTCTTCTACTTTTTCTTTCAAATCCTGTTGTAACAACAACTGGGATAAAATATTCCCGGACTTGTCATCCGCGAAAGAAAGCAATTGATCGTTTACCACCGCCATGGAGAGATTGGCCGGCATGGGCAGACCTCTTTCGTCTTTTACCAATAAGGTCATTTTTACTTTTTCGCGTGGTAAGTATTTTTCCTTATCCGTTTCTACAGAGATCGTCATTTGTTTCTCCCGATTAACAAAGGCTAAACGTTCCGCACGGGCTATCCCTTTTGAATCGAATAACGTAATTTGAGAGACGCCGATCGGAAATTTTTCGGTTGAGAAACTGAATTTGTTGGTACCGGCCACAGCGTTGATCACGGTGGAGTAATACATCTTTCCCCGCACCTGCGCAACCAGCGCCAACTCTTCGGTCTCGGTGGTAGAAACCGTTACCCCTACTTCCCCCGGACGGGAGTTATCGATGTTCATTACATAACCGCGGTTGAGTGTTTCCGGCAACGTAAATACTTCTTCAATGCCTTCCGGTTTGGTAATTTTTACAGTATATTTTTCTCCCGCCTGAGGATTAAGTTTAAACGATCCCATCCCCTGATGAAAACTGCTAAAGCTTGCTACCTTACTTCCTTTTTCTGTGATTACCACTCCTTCTACATCGGCAGGTTTACCAAATTCATTTAGGGCGCGAAAGGCTATATTATTCTCCAGGCCGCTTACCAGATCGCCTCCCTCAGGATACATGGTAAACTTCACTGTATTTAAAACAATAGGAATAGAACGGGAAATACTTTCTGTACTTCCGTTATAATCAATCATCACATTTAAGAGGCCATCGTTGGTGTTTAATTTTTTGGGCAGAGTAAATTTAATATACTTCACTCCTTCTTCATCGGTCACATCTGCCTGCTCCAGTAATTTTTGCCCGTTCAGGTTGGCTACAAATTTTATTTTGTAGTTAGACAAAGCTTTGTTTTCATTACTGTTCAGTTCCAGTTTCGCAATCACTTCATCACCGGCGCCGAAAGCCTTTCTTTCAAAATCCAGTTTCATTTTTAAATTCGGCAACACCACCTCCTGCACCTGAAGTTCTTTTTCAAAATAATTGTCTTCACCGGTATTTTTCATCCAATTGGTATACGCACGAAGTTTGTATAAACCACCCAAGGCTTCTTTGTCCAGTGAAAAATCACCGGCAGCCTTACCGTTTTTTGCAATGAGGTTAATCTTTTTCTCAACAGTGCCTTTTGGATTGATCAATTCCACACTTACAATGTCACTTTTGTCGGAAGCTTTTAACGTAATGCCATCACGTACAAGCGCGGAGAACCAAATGTCATCACCCGGTTCGTAAAAAGGTTTGTCCGTTTGCAGGTACACGCGGTCTTCAGGTAAATGCGCGTTGTAGGCGTTCAGTTTTTTGTGCAGGGCTTTGATAAAATCGTTTTCCAAAGCAGCCTGAAAATACCCTTCGGGCGCCAGCCAGGCGCTGAGGGCTGTGGCCACGGCTATGAGTGTAACAAGCAGTGACGTTTTTTTTACGGGAGTGGTTTCCATAGTATGTAGTTTTAAACGTTCTTTCTGTTTAGATGCAGGCTTTTAAAAAATTCCATAAACCTTTTAAAAAATCTTTCGGGGTCTGAACCCTTTTTTTGTAACATTGTATCTTATGGACAAAGCAAAACGCTCCTTACTTTTTATCTTTCTCACCATTCTTATTGATTGTATTGGGATTGGCATTATCATTCCCACCTTACCCGCGCTCATTCAGAGTCTGAGCCATGAAAACATCAGTATTGCAGCCAGCTATGGTGGCTGGCTCAATTTTTCCTACGCTATCATGTCCTTTGTGTTTTCACCGGTGCTGGGTGGACTGAGCGATCGTTTTGGCCGCAGACCCGTATTATTGATTTCCCTGCTTGGCTTAGGATTAGATTATATTTTCCTGGCCTTTGCCCCTAGTATTTTCTGGTTGTTTGTAGGAAGGATTATCGCAGGTGTTTGTGGCGCCAGTTTTACAACCGCTTCCGCCTACATTGCCGACATAAGCACTGCAGAAAATAAAGCGAAGAATTTTGGGATGATCGGCGCGGCGTTTGGCTTGGGATTTATCATCGGACCTTTATTAGGATCTTTGTTCGGGAGCTTAGGCACCCGGGTGCCGTTTATGGCTGCAGCAGGTTTTTCTTTGTTGAATTTTATTTTTGGTTATTTTATTTTGCCGGAATCGCTGGGCAAAGAAAACCGCAGGGACTTCAGCTGGAAACGTGCCAATCCCTTTGGCTCCCTGAAACAACTCTCCAAACACAAAGCGGTGATTAATCTCATTGTGGTACTCTTTATTTTAAACATCGCCGGTCAGGCCATGCCATCTATCTGGACATTCTTTTGCATTGAGCGCTTCGGCTGGACTGAAAAGACGATTGGCTTTTCCCTGGCTTTTGTGGGCATAAGCGTTGCCATTGTGCAGGGTGGGTTGATTGGTCTTACCACAAAAAAAACTCGGCGTAAAGAAAAGTATTTTTATTGGCCTGGGATTTTATATGCTTGGCTTCTTTCTTTTTTCTGTTGCCAATCAAAGCTGGATGATGTTTGGTTTTATGATCCCTTACGCCCTGGGCGGAATTTCCACACCCAACATTCAAAGCATTTTGAGTTCGCAGGTTGATGCGAACGAACAAGGAGAATTGCAGGGTGGTTTAACCAGTATGGTGAGTCTGACCGCTGTGATTGGGCCTTTACTCATGACCAGTTCTTTTACCTTTTTTACAAAAAATCCAGAGACACTTTATTTTCCGGGAATCTCCTTTTTTATTGGCGGAATTCTTGCGCTCATCAGTCTTGTGATCAGTTATTTTGCTTTAAAGAAAATTAAGCTTGCCAAATAAATTCCCTGATCAGGGCTTAACAATCCGCTTATTATAAGCATCTACGATTAAACGATCGTGTTTGCGGCGTTCAAACATTAGGGTCACCGACACCACACCGCTTAACAATCCACCCAGCATTAAAAGTTTACCCCGGTTTTGAGCCTCTATGTTGGCGCTTGTTAATTGGGGCGGACGTCCCCTGCCCCGGGTAGCTTTTACCTGATTACTCTGAAAGGTATAAAACCCATAAATAAAACAGGTGGAAGCGCAAATTACCGCGATATTTTGTCCGAAGCGTAATTTTTCAATTTTACGTCCCATAGCATTTAAGCCCTTGTCGTTTAATTTGTGTACGATGGATAACATGTCCTGTTCCTTTAGACGTTGATCTTTGTAATAAAAGTATTTTCCGCTTACCTGAAGCGTAACATCCTCGTTGCCGGCATGAGGTTTAACTCTTGGTACATACGTGTCAAAGCTTTCCCTGGCGCCATTCTGGAAAATCACCAAACGAACCTCTGCCTTTGATATGACAAATACAGGACCTTCCTGATAGTCAAATCTTTTGTAACGCAGCTCGTCAATACCTATTTCCGTGAGGCGGATAAGCAGGGTATCTCCCGTTTTTTTAATCAAAGTATCCTGCGCATTCAGCGTGGTAAAGCAGCAGAACAGGAAGAGAAAACGCAACAGGAATTTCATCTGAGGGGTATATTAAAACGAAGTTAATAAATAAAAGCAAGCCTTTTGAAACAAAGTACCGCTAATATTTATGTATTAGCCTATTTATTAAGCATTTAAGGGGCATAAAAGGGTGTAAAAACAGGCCAAATAAGGCTGGTGGATTTTTTAATTAGCGCGAAAAAAGTACCTTTGTGCTTTAATAAAAACATTGATGAAAGACATTTTCGAAAAAATCAAAGCGAATCTAGGTCCAATTGGCGAGCACGCTAAAGAATCTCATGGATATTTTACATTTCCTAAATTAACCGGCGACATCAATCCCCACATGGATTTTCGCGGTAAAAAATTATTGAACTGGAGTTTAAATAACTACCTGGGTCTGGCCAATCACCCGGAAGTAAGAAAAGCGGATGTGGAAGGTGCGGAAAAATTTGGTTTGGCAGCTCCCATGGGTGCGCGGATGATGAGCGGTAACTCTGATTACCACGAAGCTCTTGAAAAAGGTTTGTCTGATTTAGTAAAAAAAGAAGATACTATCCTTTGTAATTTTGGTTACCAGGCCATGGTGTCGGCTATTGATGCGATTGTTGACCGTCACGACGTAATTGTTTACGACGCTGAGAGTCACGCCTGTATTTTAGATGGTGTGCGTTTACACATGGGTAAACGTTACGTATTTAAACACAACGACATTGAAGATTTTGAAAAACAAATGGTTCGCGCTACTAAACTGGCGGGCGAAACCGGCGGCGCTATTTTAGTAATTACTGAAGGTGTGTTTGGAATGCGTGGAGACCAGGGAAAACTAAAAGAGATCGTAGCCCTGAAGAAAAAATATTCTTTCCGTTTATTTGTGGACGACGCGCACGGTATTGGTACTATGGGACCAAACGGTGGCGGTACAGGCGAAGAACAAGGTTGCCAGGACGGTGTGGACATTTACTTTGGTACTTTCGCGAAATCCTTCGCTTTGATCGGTGGCTTTATCAGCTCCAGCAAAGAAGTGATTACTTACCTGCGTTATAACATGCGTTCACAAATCTTCGCAAAATCATTGCCAATGCCTCTGGTGTATGGCGCTTTAAAACGTCTGGAGTTAATGAACAAACATCCGGAATACCGCACAAAATTGTGGGAAATTGCCAGACATCTGCAAAAAGGCCTGGTGGATGCAGGATTTAACATTGGAGATACCAACACCATGGTAACACCTGTGTATATGAACGGCTCTATTCCTGAGGCGACTAACATGGTAATTGACCTGCGTGAAAATTTTGGAATTTTCTGTTCTATGGTAGTATATCCTGTTGTACCAAAAGGCATGATTATTTTACGTTTAATTCCTACAGCGGTTCACACCCTGGAAGATGTAAAATACACCATCGAATCGTTCAGCAAAATCAAAGACAAATTATACGGCGGACAATACAAAGCCGATAAGATCCGTGAAGGATTTTCGCAAGCGCTTTAAGCCACAGATTACACGGATTACACAGATAATAATACTAATCCCGGTTCTGAATGAATCGGGATTTTTTTGTGAAGGATTTTCTCAGGTGCTTTAAGCCACAGATTACACGGATTACACAGATAATAATACTAATCCCGGTTCTGAATGAATCGGGATTTTTTTGTGAAGGATTTTCTCAGGCGCTTTAAGCCGCAGATTACACGGATTACACAGATAATAATATTAATCCCGGTTCTGAATGAATCGGGATTTTTTTTTGTTTGAGGATTGCACTATGAAAAAAAATTTAAACCAAGTAGTCAGAAATTCAATTGTCTGCTCGCCAAAGTGCTGGATTCAATTCCTGATCGCAGTTTTTTATCTGATTCGCTGACAAATAATAACAGAAACCACAAAGAACACGGAGGTGTGCTCAAAGTCCACAAAGAAACTCAGCTCTCAATGCACTTCGTGGAAAACTTTGTGTACTTTGTGGTTAGATCAGAGAATACCCTCTATTTTGTATGTAGCTTCATTCACCTTCGCTTCTTCACCAATCTTCAACCCAATTAATTTTTTGCCGAGCGGTGATACAGGTGAAATGACGAACACGGTTTTTTCTTCCAGGTCTACTTTTCCCAGTGGAATCACAATAAAGAATAAACCTTTGTTAGTGAGCACTAAATTTTGATTGGAAACGATCTCTGTACTTCTTTCAAGATCCACTTTATTTAAAAGTTCATACATTCCTTTTAATTCGTCGAGTTGCCAGGCTAATTTTTCATGATCTGCCTGCATGCGTGCGCGGGAGGTTTCGTGTTTGTCGCCCACAGAACTCTTCGTTTCATTTTCCATGGAAGTCCTGAGTTCGTCCATAGCGAATGAGATAAGTTCAATTTTCCTGTCCAACAAGAACTTACACTGCTCAAGAAGTTTTTCTTTAAAGGCCTTCATGTTCTGACAAAGTTAGGGATAAAGAAAGGACTGCCGACGTAACACTTTCAACATATTCACTGATTTAAAATAAAAGTAACTCTATTAACTTGGGCCAAAACCTAACATTT
>CAZMHW010000091.1:0-10385 GCA_964566105.1 uncultured Akkermansia sp. | reverse complement strand
AAGCCAAAAATATTTTCCACCCGCCTCACGGAAAACTACAGCTTTTACGCGCCCCGAAAACGCAAGAGCGCTAAAGCTTTGTTTTCTCGTTTCACCCCTACACGGCTTCAATTTTTGGCAGGCCACGCACCGGACCTTCTGTGTGGGCTTACGTTACACCTTAAAACTTCCCTACTCTTCTAATTTAAAAACAATTACTCAACTAAAATTGCCTTTTTGTATGACACCTTTTGCCCATCGAAGCTGGAAGAAAAAGCAACACAAAGTACTCCCTGGTGTACTTTGTGCTACCTCTTTCTTTGCGGCCTTTGTGCTTAACCAAAAATTTGCTCAATTCACCGTGTATGGAGAACTAGAAGGGCAAATGCAAATACCCCATTTTCCAAAGGATGTACAAAAGAATTCCGATCAGTATGGATAAAATAAAGATAGCGGGTAAGATCGGTCTTTTCTTTTTGGTAAAAGGGTCATTCAGATTTATTTTAGCGCCTTTAGGTAATTCCGCCAGGTGTGTGAGCGTGTTTCCAAATTGAATATTCACCACTGCACTTGCGTTAATGGCCCAACCGTTAGCATCCAGAATGGGTGCCAGGTTACGTTTGCGTAATTTAAGGTAAGCAATAATCATGGCGGGACCTGAAATCAACAACATGAGTCCGGCAAGTGCAATCGGCATTTTCCACCAGGTTAATCCCATAAATCCGGCGATGACAGAAGCCAGCGCTGATCCAATGGCACCCACTGCCAAACCAATCGCTGCAAAAATCCCTACAAATTTTCCAACGTCGAATGGAGCCGGTGGTTCTTTTTTTGCTTTTACTTCTTCCATTTTCACGGGCACATTTTCAACGCTTTTGGTCATGTCCCCTGTTACTTTATCGTCCTGAGCTGTGGCAAATTTGTTGATCTGTGTTTCAATAAAACGTGACACCTTGCGGTAAGGTGAAAAGAAGGCCTGACGGATGCTAATGGGATTATCCACGATCTTAATAACCGTCGCGTCCCAATCCATTCCTTCGCGGTCGTAAAACAAAGCGTTTTTCCCAACCACCAGGTTATCAATATCGCCGTTCGTGAGTGCAGCGACAATTGTCATTTTCTCATTCGTACTTCTGGAAGTACAATCGCAATACAGCAAAAACATACCGCTGAAAGACACCATGGTGGCATGTTTTCCCATATCGCTCACTTTAATACACAGATCACAGCTTCGCTGATCGATGTATAAAGTCCCTGCCTGAAAAATGGCTTTGGAACCAGGTGTATAGAAATCAAAAAATGTGACAAAGTTCTTGAGTAAAACAAACAGGTCACGGTGATAACGCACCAGTTTATCTACCAGAATAATATTGGCCGCTTCGTCGCTGAGTTCATTGTCCTGAGCCAGCAGTGAGAGTAACTGTTCCTTGTAAGTGCCCGAAAGAATTTTCTGAATGCGTTCAATTCCAAGTTCTTCCACCTTGCCTCCTTTTTTCTCGGAAGTCCATTGCACATAGGGCGCTAATTTTTCAGTCACCGCATTCCATTCCGATTCCGTGATAGAATCCTTGCCGGGGAATAAAACGGCCAGGGTTAAACGTTTAAAATCCCCGATAGCTTTTTCCCAGGCGGGATTAACACCTGAAACAACGGGCAAGGCTCTGTTGGCTTCAATGCGCGCAAGAGGATACGCGGCAATTTCTTCCATACACAAAGAAAGATCTTTGGAGGTAATGCTCTCCACACGCGCCATCTGAAGATTGAGCACAGACGTAGACTGCGTATCAAAAGCAGCCAGGCGGCAACGGATAAAATAATCGTCCACTTTCGATTTGATGGCCAGATAATTATGGTAAGCCGCATCGGTTTGTTCTCCCAGCGGAAGTATATTTTTTATATCTGCATCCTTTTTATTGAGCCAGGCCGCGTATTTTGTACACTCTTTAAAAAAGGAAACAACCAGGTCTTCGGTTATTCCTTCCTTGCCTCCCCTGTCGGCCACAGATCCCAGGCATTTAATAATTTCCTCCATAAGGGAAATAAGTTCAGGATCGCTTGTAGAATCCACGGTAATCACACCGTCGCCATTAAACCGTGTGCCTGCAAATATTTTTACGGTATCAGAGGTTTCCTCCACTGTCAGCGAACCATTATTTTCTTTGCCCAGATTTTTCAGAATTGTATTGGCAGATTCCAGGAGGGTTTTTCCCAGTTCGGTTTTTTCATTAATGGAACTTAACTGAAAAACAGGATCGCTTTTGAGCAAACCGTCCGGGTTTTTAAGCAAAGCGGTGATCCACTCCACGGCCTCGATAATTTCGGGAACACGGATTTTACCGTCCTTGTCCTGATCGATAATCGCCAGGGTGTTTTTATCTATTTCCAGTCCTTCAACCGGGCAACTCAGAGCTGTCCACAATTTAGGATCCAGTTCCGACAAATGCTGAAGGTCTGATCCTGATTCGAGGTTTACGCGTTTCACTCCACCCACCGTAGAGAAATTCCAAATGTGTTTTTCCTGTTTCATAAACTCTGTTCTTTATTTTTTTAATTCTTAGAGACTTGCTCCACATGCGTGTTCACAGATAAGTCACTCGTCTCCGAAGAATACCAATTATGTACTAAATGTAAGCGAGTCTGCTGAGAGTTGCAAGTGTTTGACCGTTTTCTCTGTTAATTATTAAGTAATTTTTAAAAATCAAAAAGTCTCTGAGGCTTAATTCCATTGGGTCATGTCAAAAAAGATTCTTAAATTCATTCCAAATTAAACAGGTGTCACACAAATTATTTCCCATGAAAAAACAATTTTTACTTCCGCTATTTTTTATTTTGCTGGCTTTCGGCAAAACACTGGCGCAAAATTATGTGCCTATTGCAACCACCGGTTATTCCCTGGACGGTGTAGCCGAGAACACCACGGCAGTTTCAACTACCGGTGGCGCATTGGATGCCAGTGATTTTATTTTGTACAGCCAGTATTATGGAACGTTATACAGCACTGCCGCTGTGGGCTTACCCAACAACGGACTGATTGCAAGTGGAACCAGAACCTATCAGTTACAAAACTACACGGGTTTTAATGTGATGCATCTTTTTGCCAGTACCAAAGACTCCTTGAATTTTGTGAATCCACAACCCTATCCTGTGATCAGTCTTTTGGGTTTTGGAACTCAGGGAGCTGCCAACGCCAGTATTACCGTGCGTTTTACAGACAATACCACGCAGGTTTTTAGTCCCATTACCATGGATGACTGGTTTACCGCTAACCCTTCGGTGTATAACGGATTTGACAGGGCGCTGCGATCTACCGGAACTCCTGCATATGTAGCCTCTGCCGGTAACCCACGTATGTTTGCTTACGACCTTCCGATCCTGTGTTCCAACCAGGGAAAATCCATCAAACGGGTGATTATTCAAAACAATAGCGGCGCAGCTCATATCTGCGTATTGGCTGTTTCCGGAACCCTTCCTGCTTATTCCATCAATGCCAATCCACCTTTTTTATGCAGCAGTGGAAACACCACCCTGAGTGGTTTTGGTTTGAGCTCTTATACCTGGCAACCGGTGGGATCCTTTGCAGGCTCCAACTCATCTACGGTTAACGTGTCACCTTCTTCCACCACTGTTTATACGCTTACAGGAACAGATGCGACCGGCTGTCCCGGTTACACCACTATTACCGTGAATGTGAACGGAACTGCACCTGTATTGTCCCTCACCGGATCTTCGTCCAGCATCTGTCTGGGCGCCGCGGCTACTTTATCGGCCAGCGGGGCAGTAACTTACACCTGGACCGGCGGTGCAAGCAACGGCGTCCCTTTTACGCCGAGTGTCACGACCACTTATACTGTGAGTGGACAAAACGGATGCGGCATTACGACAGCCGTTACAACCATTACGGTAGGGCCACTTCCTGTATCCCTGGCAGCTGCCAACTCGGTGGTATGTACCAATAAAACAACCACCTTATCCGCCACTGCAACAGCTTTCGCGTATACGTGGCTTCCTGTAAATATTTCAGGAACAGCCAGCAGTATTGCTATTAGTCCTTCGGTAAGCACTATTTATACCGTTTCTGTTTCAAACGGTTCCTGTGTGGGTACCGGTACCATCAGTATCCAGGCCAACCCTGTTCCAACCATCAGCTCCTCTTCCAGTTCTGGTTCCATTTGTCCAGGGGATGCAGCGACTCTCTCTGCCAACGGGGGAATTAATTACACCTGGACACCGGTTAACCAAAACGGCAGTAGCATCAGCGTTACACCTACTGTTACCACTACCTATACCTTGGTGGGCAATAACTCCTTTGGTTGTTTGAATACTTCCTTATTAACCCTTACAGTTGGCATTAAACCTAACCTTACCTTAGCCGCAAGTAACCCATCCATTTGTAATGGCGGCTCAAGTACATTAACGGCAGGCGCTGCAAACAGTTATACCTGGACCGGCGGACCAAGTACAAATACGTATGTTGTAAGTCCAACCCAACAAACCACTTATACCGTTACAGGTACCAACGCCAGTTCGGGATGTAACGATACCAAAACGATTGACATTTATGTTTATACACCAACCATTTCTATAGCGGGAAGTTCTGCGGTGTGTGCAGGAAGCGCTGCCAGCTTTACAGCGAGCGGAGCAAACAGTTACAACTGGCAGCCGGGCGGATTACCATTTGCTACTGTCAGCTTCACCCCAACTTCCAGTAGTGTGTACACTGTAAATACAACCAGCACCTCAGGTATCCTTACCTGTCAAAGCTCGGCTACTATAGGTGTAAGTGTAAACCCAGCTCCTACCCTTACTACAAGCATTAAGAAAACAGTGCTTTGTGTAAAAGAAACCAATACCTTATCGGCAGGAGGTGCCTCTACATATGTATGGACCAATGGTACAGGAACCCTGAGTGGTGCCAGCATTACCCTGACACCGAATGTTACCGGCGTAATTATTTACACCGTAACCGGTACCAGTTCGTTAGGTTGTGCTGCAAGCAGCACCCTGCAAATGACTGTAAACAAATGTACAGGTATTGATAGTTATGCTTCTTCTGTGGCGCAGATTTCTATTTACCCGAACCCGACCAGCGCTACCTTTACGATTGAATCGGAAATAACCATGGATTTGATTATTTGCAATGAACTGGGGCAAGTGGTGCGTACTCTAAAACTGAATGAAAACAACGCTTACAAAACAAACGTGGAAGGACTGAGTTCCGGCATTTATTTTGTAAGCTCAGCAGATCGTACTCAGAGCTTTACACAAAAAGTAGTGATTACGAGATAATAAAAAACACATTTTTAAAGGCTGTGAAGAAATTCACGGCCTTTTTTATTTAGGATTAACTGTCCGCCAGAAAAAAAGTTAAATACATTGTAACGCATTTAATTTTAAACGTTATTTGTAGTAATAAGAAAGTTTAGGTCTCCAAAAAACTCTTTAAACTCAAGCCATGACCCATTTTTCCCAACTTCACAAAGTGCTTCCACTCCTGACAATCGTCACCCTGTTTTCCTGCACGTCAGGTACCAAAACGGACACGGCGCAAGACAAACTTTTAAACGACAGCACCCGTCAGGTAAGTCAACTGGCAGAGACCACTTATTCATTTAAAGATAGTCCACAAAAATTCATCGTCACCAATTCCAAAGGTCGCGAGATCGAATTGCCGAGCGGCACCTTTATTAAGATTCCTGCGAATTGTTTCGTAGACGCCGGTGGTAAACGTATTGATGGAGATGTGGAGCTTGCTTTCGAAGAATTCCTCAGCCCCGGCAGTATTATCAGTTCGCAGATTATTATGAAATATGACTCAGGCGGAATCGTCAGAGATTTTGAATCCGCAGGTATGTTTCGTATCAATGCCTTTCGGGACGGGAAGGAAGTACTCCTTGCCAAAAATAAATCCATTGATGTAAACTTAGTGACCAACGATAGCGATACAGACTTTAACACCTATTATTCAACCCATGATGGAAGTGACTGGCAATTTCTTGAAAAATCAAAAGCGCAACCCAATCAAAGAAAAAAAGAAACAGCGGAGCGTTCGGCAGCCATCTTAAAAAACACTGCAAGCCCCACAAAACCTCAGGCCTACAAAGCCAATGGCAGGTATTTTGATCTAAACCTAAACAAGGCTTACACACACGATCTCAAGAATCTTCTGGGTGTTGTTTGGGAATATGCAGGCAGCAACGAAAAACTGGATCCGGCAGTAAATAAAACCAATTTTAACCGCGCCTGGGATTTTGTGAGCATTTTACCACAGGAAGGTGACAAAAGAGGTATTTACACTATTGTTTTACAAAGCAAAGACACCGGCATCAAAACAATCGCGCGTCCCGTATTCAGAGGTTCTGTGCTGGATGCTGAAAACGAAGAATTTGCCGCTGAACTTGGCGAATTTAATAAGCGGATGGAAACTGCCCGTGAAGAACAAAAACAAGCCATTGCAGAAGCCCCTTTCATGCGACTTGTATCTGTAAAAAATCTTGGACTTTATAATTATGACCGTCAGTACAAATATGAGGACATGATACCAGTACTTGCTAATTTTAATTTTGGTGCAGACAGCTTAAAAAACTATCCAATCTCTGTTTATTTAATTACCGGAAACGGAATGGCGGTGATCAAATATCCCCCGCACGACTGGGATAAATTTATGTATTCCCGTCCGGATGTAAACAAACTCATTGCGATTCTGCCCGATCAGGAAATCTGCACGTTTTCAGCAAAACGTTTCGAAAAAGAGGGACCGGTATTTCCAAAAACCCAGCCTGGTAAATTTACTTTCAAACTCCAACACACAGGAGTAAAAGCTACCAATTCCTCAGACATTGACCGGATCATAAACACTATCTGATATGCCATTCAAATGGATAATTTGGTCCGTTTTATTTTGTTCACTGTCCCGGGGAATGGCACAAACGCCCCGCAGCGCTAAAAAAGAGCTTAGCTTTTCACCAAAAGCGTATTTCATTAGCAGAAAACATAGCGTTTACGCTATTGGAGACAGTAGCGGCTGGTATGCAAATTCACCCAGAGGAGACAGTATTTTTCATGTAGGAAATTCGCATTTTGCTGTTCGGAATAATAACCGCTATGTACTTTATAACGAGAAATTTGATTCGTTATACACCAACCTGAGCACTGTAAAAGAATTTGGCAATTACATTTTTATAAAAGATTCTGTTGGCTGGCTTATTTATTCTCCCCGTGAATCGTTTACAAGTGAACACTTTGACAGTCTCGACATAAGTGACCCCTATGTTTGGGTATTTAAAAACGGCAAACAAGGACTTTTGAAAAACACCTGGAGTCCGGAGGAATACATAGCTCCCGCGTACGATAAGACGGGACCTTATTGCAATGGCACTTTGCTGATAAACGAGGGAAAGCTCGGGTGGAAAGGTGTTGTTTCAGTACCCCTTGAATACGATCACATATATCTGGAACGTCCTGACATTCTTGCCGCTAAAAACAATCGCGGCACGGTGTACTATTCCCTTAAAGAACCTTACGGCAAATTACTCGCGGAGCCAGGGGACAGCGTGGTGTTTTATGATGGATTCTATAAAAAAGTACGGGGTAAATTACAAAGCGTTTTTTTGATCGCGGGAAATATTCCGGTGGGAGAATCGGATGCTTTTGAACTACATCCGTTTGAATTTTATGCCTTCAACCCGGACCACGATTACTGCATAGCAGTAAAAGATTCACTCTGCGCTTTGTTTAAAAAAGAAACATTGATGACGTCTTTTGAGTACTCGAATTTTTTAAGCGGCGAAATAAGGCCTCCGTTTTTTGTTGTCATTAAAAACAAACGGGCGGCTGTTATTGATGAGCATGGAAAATTTCAATTACAACCTCTTTACACAGATGTCCTTCAGAAGTGGCAGGATTATTACATTGTCAGGCAAGGTCAATCGCTTGGTCTCAGGTATAAGAATGACTCTGTGATTCTCATGTCCCGCTATAATTATATCGCCTTTACAAACGACTCCTGCGTAAAAATAAGTCAGGATGGTAAATTATTCGGACTTTATGATCTTAAAACCGGCAGAGAGATTATTCCACCACTTTATGATTTCATTGACCAGGAACCTCCTTTTATTATTGCCAGTCGGGGAGGATATTCTTCGATCTATTATAAAGAAGAGCTAAAAATGACGAACATGGTGGATGCAGAATGCAATGAAAATACGATTAAAGGCTACAAGAACGGCAAGGTGTACATTGGCTATGTGCGTCATAAAAAATATGACGAGTACTCATATGAAATACCAAGTTATAAAGTCGTATCAGACAAAGACAAGGGCCGGCACAAACCCAGTTTTAATTTTTCGGATGTGGAAGAACTCTATGATTTCCCGAAAGGTAAATGGGGGTACTATAGTTTCACCACCCAGGAGTGGAAAGACAGTCCACTAATCCACAGTGGAGACAATACAGGCTGTACCAGATTATTACCTTTCTACAAAGATTCCGTGCTGAGCTGGCACGGAATGAATTTCCAGCTAACCAAACTTCTTTCACCCATTGAAGCAGCCTGGCAGACCAAGTCCCGTTACCCCTGGATTGATGCCGCACATTATGTTTACACGAATCCGATGAGCGATGTTAATTTGAACATTTCGCCCATCTGCTATAAGGCTCCGGGTAAAGGTCATTGTATGCACAACTACGGTTCCCAGAATGTAAATACCGTGTTTAATATTTCGCAGGACAGGTTCATACTCACCGAAAACGGGAAGGCTGAGATTTCGTCAGAAGGAGATGTCCGTCTGTCTGATTTCATTTGTCGCATCAGCAGCAATGGTAGCCTTCATCCTAAGGAGCTGAGCGACTACGAAAAATTAATTGACCGCCATTCATTCGTAAGTTTTAGAGGTGCCAATGAACATATTTTTACCAAAATAGCCAACGGAGAAGTGTATGTGCCTTACACCAACAGTTACGAATGGCTTAGTAAAAACCAAAGTCAGCTCATTGTAGCCCGTTCGGGGAACCTTTATGGACTCCTCTCCCCCACCGGATCTTACCTTCTTAATGCAGAGTTCCAGAGCATCCAAGAAATATCCAACTCACGCACTACTCTCTACAAAGTAGGGCAACGATCGGCAGCACAACGTTTGTACAACCCAAAAACAAAAACATTTTCCGCACTTATCTATGACCTCCAGGAACACAAAGGCGGTTTTCTATTGTGTATAACATCCGATTGCCTGAAAGTTATTTTGAACACGCAGTTGGACACTCTGCTAACAACAAAGGCCAGCGTTGGTCTGCTGGGCGGGAACGATTTTAATCTGGAAGAAGGAGAGAGCAAATATGTTTACAGGGACGGTCATATTTTATTTTCTTACGAGGGCCAATCGGTGGAACGTATCAATAGTGATCATTTTCTGTTACACAAATCAAAGGTACGTGCAGTTGTAAACACGGTAAAAGACACTGTTTTTAAGAGTGAGAAGCCCATTAAGTATGCAGATCTTGGAGATAATTATCTTTTGGACGATGGCCGCGAAGTGAAGATTTTTGATAAAAATGATAAGTCATTTTATTTTTTTGACAAAACGGCTTATGTTGTGAACACAAACAAAGACCTGATAGTAAAAAAAGAAAAGAGCACGGTGTTGCTTAAAACGAATGCATCTGCCACAAAAGACCTGAACGGCACTTATGTGAAACATACTGCTAATTATGTAGTGGTAAAGCGCAAAAAAAACAAAGCCGTTTATGATTACAGGGCACAGATTCTGGTGGACAAAGCCAGGGAAATAAAAATCCTGAACGATGAGTACCTGGCATATCAGGAAGGTAAAGATTTTTATCTGTTACAGGTGTTATCCATGGAGAAAAAGAAAATTAAAAACCTTAACGTGAACCTGGAACGCGATGGCATTGACTATGAAACATTGGAAGAAAGCACGGAAAGCGTTTTCTTTGAAAAAAAACGAGACTTAATTATAACGGAGAAAAATGGTTTATTTGGGCTCGCCCATGCAGGAAAGACCGTTCTTCCCTGCACGTATTTTCAGATCCAGCCTTCAGAAGGTTTATTCCTGGTGCAAGAACACCTCACTTATGGACTTTTTAACGCTCAGAAAGCCAGTTTTGCAGGAGAAGGAAATTACGACCTGATCAAACCTTACAAAACTTATTTTATGACGATTAAAAGAGGCGAAATAGTGTACCTCAATCCATTCCAAAAATAAGCTGGGAGCCAGAACACAGGGCTTCCGGGATAAAAATGGCTCCAAAGGCATTTAAAAAATTGTCAAAAAAAGTTTTGCGAAACAAAAAAAATAAGTACATTTGCACTCCCTCATGGGAAAACCAAAATCCGCCTTCGCTTAAGCTATGGCGGGTAAAAGCGAAAGTAGCTCAGTTGGTAGAGCGTAACC
>CAZMHW010000090.1:0-10389 GCA_964566105.1 uncultured Akkermansia sp. | reverse complement strand
AAGTTTTTATCAATAGGTCAAAGATCAGAATTTGAAAGCAAATCACAACCATTGGGTTAAGCATTGGTTAATTGTAAATGTTTTTATCAATAGGTCAAAGATCAGAATTTGAAAGCAAATCACAACTAGACTTTGAATTTGAGTGTTTTTACTCTCGTTTTTATCAATAGGTCAAAGATCAGAATTTGAAAGCAAATCACAACTGTAAGTGTTATGGGTCGTAAACGTAAATAGTTTTTATCAATAGGTCAAAGATCAGAATTTGAAAGCAAATCACAACTCGGTAACTAATCTTATTCTTAGGGCTGGTGTTTTTATCAATAGGTCAAAGATCAGAATTTGAAAGCAAATCACTACTAACTATTGATGAGATTATGGAAATAAAGAGTTTTTATCAATAGGTCAAAGATCAGAATTTGAAAGCAAATCACAACTAGAAACGCTCTAAGCCTTAGCCAGACTGAGTTTTTATCAATAGGTCAAAGATCAGAATTTGAAAGCAAATCACAACTTTCAGAGCGCCATTATTTGGGTCAAAGTCGTTTTTATCAATAGGTCAAAGATCAGAATTTGAAAGCAAATCACAACTGAACCGGCTGAAACTATCTAAACATTAATTATAAGGTTAGGAGCGGGAAGGTCCAAGAATTCAACTCTTGAATTTATAAAAGACCCCACCTTTTGTGATCGAAATTCTGGTTCTAAAATTATAAATCTTTCCATTGACTGTTTGAACGTTACTTTTATAGAAAACTAATATAATATACACAGGGCCATCGGCCATATAGATGACCCCTAAATCTTTCCCCTTAAAAATAACAGATTGGAAAGGAAAACGCACTGTTTTAATTGCAGTGGAAGTACCCCTATCGTCCATGATACTTACTTCAACATTATCAACATTCTTAAAATCCGTTAGGTTAATGACATTGCTTTTAGTGTAGAATAAAGTATCTGGCAAGTTATACGTTCCCTCAAAAATAGGCATTGGTGAAGCATCCATGTATTTCAAAGAATCAAATGCTCCGTTACCAGAAATATGCCAAACAAATGGTTTTAAAATTGTTGAACCAGATTTCCATAAATCATAGTAATTGGCATTTTCTCTTAAAAGGAATGCGCCATTACAAGAAACGAGTCCAATGTTTGCTAAATCAGCATAATCAATACTATCCCTGTGCCTCCTAGAATTATTTACAAAAGCTGTAGCAACCACCCCAGTTAAATCAAGGCTGTCATTTACCGTCCAATACTCATATGATATCTCAAATCTACCATCTATATAAGCTTGATCAAAAACCAACGTTGACTGGTTTGAAGAATAGATTGGAACTTGGCCTTCCTTTTTTGTGCAGGCAGAGATAATCAGAACAATAGAAAGTGTTGAAATATATTTAATAATGTAAATTTTCATGTAGTACCTTTTTTAATAACGGAAAATAACACCAATTAGTATTATGTTTCAAATTGCGTAGCGATGAGAAATCTAATTTAGTTTTTATTTTGGCAATATTTTTGATTTACTGGTCATGCTTCCTTTTCATTTTTTCATATCTTCACTCTGTTTTTCAAAAAAAAGATGCCCAAAAAACGTAATAAATCAGATTCAAGCAATTTTTATTCTTGGTTTTTCGACAGCTCGGGACAACAAAGAAAATGGTTCGTCATTTTCGGGGTTTTGCTTCCATTAATACTGTCAGTACTTTTTTCTGTTTGGGGAACCTGGATATCAATCAAATCTTACAACCTGTCTGTCGAATCAAGCAATAACAGGGAACAAATTGATACAATGAGGGTTATAGTTGACAATTTAAGGCAGCAAAACGAACTGTTAATTGATCAAAATAAAATGATCTTCACGCAGGTTAATCAATTGCGGAAAATAGTAGTACTTAACGAGAACTCAAACGAAATACAAACCCAGCATTTTTCGACGGTTCGTGAGACAGTTAACGATGCCAAAATCCCAAAACTGTCCATTGAGAAGGTGGAACATGAATTGGGAAGTAGTAATCAGTCGGAATTTGCACAATATTATTATCTAAAAATGGTTAACTATGGTGGCGATATTTACAATATCAGACATAAAGAACTTGATACCATAGGCTCATCACCAATTAATTTGCCTGTGAGTTCAATGCCAAGAAGTTCTGATATGGAATTGACGTTTTTAAACCCTTTTCTTTATACACACAAAACGAAAGCAAAACTTCGATTTTTCTTTGAAGATGCCCTCCATAATAAATATTATCAGGATCTTATGCTAACTAAAAATGAAGGCGAAGTTTTATTTCAAATGGGGAAGATGCTAACCTCTGGGAAATAGTTTTGAATGTCAAGCGGTTTGATTTCGGTGCTAAAGCAATACGTGTAGACCGTTTTTGCCTTTATTTTCTCAATCCATTTCTGGAAGAGAAAATAAATATCCATTTTTACCTGTCTGGCGTTTTCCGATTACCTGGCCATATTTTACAGCCCTGTTTAAGTGAACCGATAACAACTTGTTCAGATCTGAACTTATAGAAAACCTACTTTCCACTTTGCAAAGGGATTCCATAATTTCTCTGGAACGTAAAGGCCTTTGAGCCTGCTTCAAAACAAACACTATCTTATCCGCCCAACTCCAGGTATTGTCATAATTGTCACTAAACTCAACGCCTAATTTTCGAGTCAGATTTTTATTGTCCGTCTCTAATGTTAGGTTCTGTTCTTTTAGTTTTTCAATGTCGGACTTCAGTATTTGAGTTTCTGTTACATGCTTCTTGAGGTTTTCCTCGTTTAATTTTAAAGCCTCAGACTTAATCCGGGTAGTTTCCTCCAGATCATGCCTTAACTTTTCTATTTCTTCTTTAAAAAACTTAAGCTCTCCCACTTGAATTTGTGAGACATCTTGTTTTGTCCCTTCCGATTTTTTCAGCTTCTCCATCTGTGTTTTATAAATGGCTAATTCTTTATCCGTCCGTGCTTTGGATTCTCGCAAGTTCACATAAGCCTGTTCCCTTTCAAATTCTTTGGCCTTCATTTCAGTGATGATACCCAATAATTCCGGAGCGGTTTTTTTCTTTAATTACTCCAGATCAAAAAAATATCGTAAAGCGTCCAACAAATTTTTGTTAATTTTTGTATTTGTATTGGTTTAGTTATTATACATAACTTTATTTATATGCAATGGTCTTACCATCAGATGTACTAACGAAAAAGTTCAGCAAAAATAGTAAAACCTTTAGTTCTTACAGAGTTCTTACTAGCTTCTAATAGTGTTCTAATATTTAATCATGAGTAAAATGGTTTTAAAAAGGTCTATCCGATTTTATGACCCCTACTAAAAGAGTTGTCAACCTGATTAAAAAAATCCAAAGACCTTATTGGACTCTACAAGCGTAAGCCGGGTTATGATGTAATCTGTATATGTTTTTGGAAAAGGAATTCAGCAGAGAGGTCAAATTTCTGTTCCATTTAAGGTATCAGGATGGGGTGGTAGAAGTCGACCTTTAGTTATATCCCATCTGAAGAACAGAAACTGAATCGCCGTTAAATTAGAAACCCAAATATTACCAAAATCATAACTGTCATTCAATTCAGAAAAAGGCACTATTTTGGAATATTGTTCTAGTTTAGGATAACGGTAAAAGTAATTCAGAAACCCCCATATTTGTATTTATTGTCATAACTTCTTGGGCCTTTCATTTTTGAGTGTCCTTAAGGAGATTTGTTTTAGGCTCATTGAGGAATCTATTTTCAGACTCTTTAAAACGTTTGTTTTTGCGAGTCCTATAGGCCAATTATTTTCGTTGCCCCTTAAGAACTTTTAAGGTCTCGTAACGGTATTTATTTTGAAGGCCTTTAAAGCCATTTATTTTTACCGGTCCTATAAGACATTTATTTTTACCGGTCCTATAGGGCAATTATTTCCCAGCTCTTTAAGGCATTTATTTTTATGAGCCTTATAGGGCATTTATTTCCCCCTAACGCTTAAGAACATATTTCGAGTGCTTTAACATGCATTTATTTTTTAGCCCCTTAAGGGCATTTGTTTTTGAGGGTTATTAAAAGACTTATTTTCCCAGCCCTTAAGAATATTTATTTTTAAGGCTCTATAAACATTTTTAAGGCTTTTAAGGAGGCCCGTTTTTCAACTCCTTAAGAGTGCTCCTTAAGTCAAATAAAGTTCCTAATGGCTTAAAATAAATTTTTATATCATAATCCAATTCTAGTTTAGCTGAAATATCCAAGGTGAAATTTTCCCAGTTTTGTAAAAGTTGTCGACAATTTTAAAAACTGTTTTTCTAAGGATCGTCTGCAACGGCTACCTATCAAGGCTTTTCAAATTGGTTCATTCTCAGTTTTGTAAAATTTGTCGCAACCGACAAAGTAGCTACAATGTTTTTACGTGAAATGTAAATAACTTTGTCCCAGTAACGGCTCTATGGAGTTTTTTTAAAAGAAAATGAGTCAGAATCAGGTGCACACAACTTACTCCACGCTAAGAGATATTTGTTTAAAAACACTATCTCGGTCTCTGGCTAGGTTGTCAGAATGAATAAGGCACTAGCCAGGAATTATAAAAAGTGGTTTAAATACCAGTTTATCTTTCGTTAGGTGTCCCAAAAAAATTAAAATCGGTAAGTGACACCATAGCTGATCGTTTGCCGTTATTAAAAATAAACAATTCGCAAGAAGTGAAAACTATTACAAACTGTATTAAACAATGCTGAGCCAATCTGCATTAAACAAGTAAATAAGTGATTACAATGGAAGTCATTACAATTGAAACCAAAATATTCAAGCATCTTATCCAACGAATTGAAAATATGGAACAAATGATGCTTTCGGTACTAAAGGTCATGCAACAGGATAAAGATCTCAAGAGCAATATACAGCCCGAATACATAACTCGCCAGCAAGCTATGAACGAGTTTCAGATTAGTAAAACTACGGTAGATTTTAAAGTCAAAAAATATAATGTATCTAGACTCCCGGCAGGCGGAAAACTGCTGTTAAATCGTCTGGAGTTCATCACTGCACTGAGAAATAAGGAGCAGTTTGATAAAGTTATTAACAGGTCTGAAATAGGGATCAAAACTTGACCCCCATCTTGACCCCACTAAGTAAAAACCGCGACTAGTGCGGGGTTTTAGTGGCTCCGGCAGGAATCGAACCTGCATCTAAAGTTTAGGAAACTTCTATTCTATCCATTGAACTACGGTGCCAGTGTGTTTCAAATAGGTCGCAAAAATAGCAAAACTATATGGTTTATAGAAACCCTTTCTAATTTAAGTGGAATGCACGTATTCTGCGCCCGTTTTTTTGCTTTTTACAGAATCCAGTAAACTTCTATTCTATCCCCGCCCGAACGACGTTCAGTCGGGCGGGCATTGAACTATGGTGCCTGACTCTACAGAGTTACAGGCGGGAAAAATACGAAATCTTTAGAAACTAGTCCTTAATAATTTTCTGAGAAAAAACCTCTTCGTTCTTTTTATTATGAATTTTCACCAGATATATTCCCGCTGCATAATTCCCCAGATCAAGCTGGGTGTCTGTGCTAAGCGCTTTTTCCATTAATACTTTTCCACTCAGGTCACATACCTTTACCAATCCACTTGCGCTCAGTGGGTTTGTAATTAAAAGAATGTTTTTGGTTGGATTCGGACCGATGGTGATCGCGTTCAATAAAGTGGTCTCATCAATGGCCGTGGTATCTACGGGTGGTGGCGGTGGTGGGGGAGGCGGAATGCCAAGTGTCGCGTCACGTGTTGGCCCAATCACTTTGTTAATGATCCAGTTGTTGGGATCTACGGAAATGGCAGTAACAGTGCCGCTAAGCGTAATGCTGTAGATCTCTGTTGCGGTTTGGTGTAACACACGTACTACGGTGTCCGGGTGAGCGGTTCTGCTGATCTTGTATTCCAGAGGTGTATTGAATAATGGTGTAACAGAAGGCATGCTGGTGGTCTGCGTGCTTTTAATAATGCATTGTGTGCCGGTGTAATTGTATTTTACATTAAAGGTGGGATAACCTTCACCATAATACCATTGGTTAAAAAAGATTGTGGGGTTAATGCCGGTAAAGGATTGGTAATAATTTTGAAAATCAACTGCCGAAGCAGTACTGTTTTTATACGTGTTTTGAAAACCACGAAGTGTCCTGAACCAAACGGAGTCGTTATTGGTCACAAAACGAAGGGAGTGAATGATCGCACCGCCTTTATCGTAAGTTAAGCGGGAGTCAAAAATTCTGTTGGCATCCACCGTATCGTGATTGGTAAAAAAGATACTGCCCCCGTTACTGCTCATCACATTGTTGTGCGCGGCATTTAAATTCTGCGCAAAACTTGGGGAGTCCAGGTATTGTGCCACGAGATGTTCTGTGTAGGAAGCAAAGCCTTCGTTGATCCAGATATCACCCCAGCTTTTACAAGTCACATTATCTCCCCACCACTGGTGTCCGAGCTCATGCGCATCCACGTAATAATCAAAAAAGCCCAGACTGGTCATGGTTTGGTGTTCCATACCACCGCCAAAAGGCGCCATACAATGGCCGTACTTTTCCTTGTAAAAAGGATACATGCCATACATAAGGCTTTGGAATTCCAGCACCTGAGGCATTTTATTAAGCTCTACTTTTTGATTATTGATAAAATTGGTGCTGTTCAGTGCATTGTCGTAAATGTAGTTTTGAATGAGAATGGAGTCGTTCGGCAAATACAATGGGTGCGCGTACAAATTGTATTCCTTGTATTTGGCCACCGCTACCGAAATGAGGTAATAGGCAATCGGCGTGCGCGATTTCCATTCATACCGTTTTTTAGAGCCAACGGTTACTACGTTGGTAAGCACACCGTTTGATCCTGCTTTGTTGAGGGAATCGGTGGTAATGAACACCCAGCTGGAATCTATTTTGTCGGTGAGAATCTGTTTACATGGCCACCAATGGTAAGCTACAAGACTTTCGCTCAAACTCCAGGTAGCCTGGTTGCCCCAGGAGCCGGAAGTGCCGTTACTGAAACCGCTGCCTATAGCGGAGCCGCCAACCGGTGGGTTACCGTGGTAATACACGTTTACGGTAAAACTGGAACCGTTAGGCAGAGGTGTGCCCACACTTACTTTTACAATACTGTCTTGTCTGATGGGAGTTACCAGCAGGCCGTTAAACCGCATAGAGTCGATGGTGTGCACCTGATGCAGTAGGGTCATAAAAGTATCGAGCGCGGTGGCGGTTACGGTAGCAACGGTTTTTACACCTCCGCTCACCAGTTTATTTATGCGTTCAACGTTGAGGTTGAGGTGAACAAACCGCACATCGTATTTAAGTTCGTGTGAGGTTTGCGGGGAGAGTGCCGCCATTCTTGCCTGCAGGGCTATGTTATTGGCAGCCGAAGCTTTTTTGGCTTTTGAGCAGGCGTGTTCCTGGGCGTGTAAAAAAGAGGACAGCAGGAACAGCAGCGCGCATGTGGTAGTTTTCATTACGGTGTGTTTATTAGGGAATACAATATACAGCTGTATTTTTACAGAAAAAAATGTAGACCCGGTTTTATTGGTCAATTTAGGTAAATATTATCAATTGTGAGGTTAAATCCATGAGACAATGATTTTGTAAGACGAGAGCCGAGACGCGGCAAAACCTGGTAGGTTTTTGAGCGAGGTTGCGCAAGAGCATAAAGTCGAATTGATCCCGAACACGGAGTGCTTCGGGATCTTGGGTTTTAATTCCCCGCAGTTCTGCCACTTAAGCATTGCGGAAAGGTGTTTATCTCTTTAATACCTCGCCAGCTTCGGCGCGAGGTTGTTTATTATAAAATTTGAAATAACTTTGCGCGATGTTAAAAAATGATTTACTGTTAAGAGCAGCCCGCGGACAAGAAGTAGAACGTGCACCTATCTGGTTGATGCGTCAGGCGGGTAGGGTATTGCCCGAATACAGGGCTACCCGTGCCAAAGCGAAGAATTTTATTGATTTTGTAAAAAATCCCGAACTGGCCTGTGAAGTCACCATTCAACCGGTGGATATTCTGGGTGTGGATGCCGCCATTATTTTCAGCGACATCCTGGTAATTCCCGAAGCAATGGGATTGCCTTATCAAATGATTGAAGCAAAAGGTCCCTGGTTTGAGAATACCGTTAAAAACAAAACGGATATTGATAAATTAAAAGTGGCGGAAGCCGGTGATCTGGATTATGTGATACAGGCACTGAAACTCACCAAAAAAGAATTAAATAACCGTGTTCCCCTGATTGGTTTTGCAGGAGCGCCCTGGACTATATTTGCCTACATGATCGAAGGCAGTGGAAGCAAAACGTTTAGCAAGGCCAAACAGTTCTTGTATACCAAACCTGTGGAAGCCCACATGCTCCTGGAAAAAATAACACAGAGCACGATCAACTATTTAAAAGGACAGGTAGCGGCTGGCGCAGATATGTTGCAACTATTCGATTCCTGGGCCGGTGTGCTCAGCGAGGAGATGTACTACGAGTTTTCTTTAAACTACATTTCAAAAATCTGTGACGCTTTATCTCCTTTAGTTCCGGTAACCGTATTCGCAAAGGATGCGCACTATGCGGTAAATAAAATTTCGCAAACAAGCTGTAATTCCATTGGTTTAGACTGGACCATTGACCCACAAAGCGCCCGCAAACAAGCTGGAAATAAAACCCTGCAGGGCAATGCAGATCCGTGTCTGTTGTATGCCGACGTGGAAAAAATTGTGTCGGAAACTGAAAAAATGCTCCGGACTTTTGGAAAAAACCGCTACATCTGTAACCTGGGACATGGTTTGTATCCTGATCTTGATAAACAAAAAGTGAAATTGTTTGTGGATGTGGTGAAGGAATTTAAGTGGTAATTGTGACTTAACAGTTTAGAAAGTTGACTAGTTAAAAGTTGGAAAGTTAACTAGTTATAAGTTTGGAAAGTTAAGTAGTTCAAAGTTTAGAAAGTTAATTAGTTAAAAGTTTAGAAAGTTAAATGGTTAAAAGTTCGGGACTTGATAATCTGTTTCCAAAACTTGTAACTTTCTAAACTTTCTAAACTTTCTAAACCTCTAAACTTTCTAACTTCAGTAGTTCATCTACTTAAACATTCCCCAGTAGGCACATCATTTCCATAGTAGGAACCGCGCTGCCTCCCATTTTTTCTATGGTTACGGCAAAAGCCTGTGCGCCTTTAACTGATTTCATTTTCTGGAATACCTGCGCCGTACTGTTCATGTCGATCATACCCGCGTCAACTGGTTTACCATCCACAATGGCCCAGAGCTGATATTGTTTTTGTTCCGGACTTTTAGGCAAAGCACTGGCATTAAAATACACTTCGTTGGTCTCCATGTTTACATGTACCATGGCCGATTTTTTTTCAAGCATGTTCATGCCTTTTAACGCTACGGTTTTTACCATGGGGTTGGCCAACACCTGCAGTTCGTTGTTCATGCTGCTGAGCGAGGCCTGCTGCACTTTCATTTCTTCCGCCATGTATGATTTAGCCGCGTTTAATTGCGCCAGTTCTCCGTTTACTTCTTTTAAGCGTTGGTTTAGAAGAATATTGTACGCGAAGCTTGTAACAAATAACAGTACACTCGCGGCCAGACCAAAACGGTAGAATTTTAATTTATCGGCGCTCCCTTTTTCGAGGGAAATCACTTTGGCAGAGGTTGGTTTTGTTTCGCTAAAATCCAGTTGAGAAGCAATTTTATGTTTGAGCCTTGCATCCAGAGGTCTTGAAATTTTAGCGGAAAAATCCATAAGGCCGGCCTCAATCGCTTCTATTTCCGAAAGCAATTCAGGATGCTGTTTACACAAGTCTTGTATTTGGATAATTTCTTCCGCGGAAGCAGTGCCCAATACGTAACTTTCAAGTAAGCCCGACGCTATGATTTCGTTTGCCTTCAATTTAAAAATTCCTTTTTCGTTAATTCCCTGAGTTTAAGTAAGGCTTGTCGCACCTTTGTTTTCACCGTGCCCAAAGGCAAATTTAATTTCTTTGCGATTTCCTCCTGTGTGTAACCTTCAAAATAAGCCAGGTCAATAATGGTTTTATGATCTTCTTTTAATTCATTTACCAGGCCCCTGACGCCGATCGTATCCGAAGAGCCGCTCTCCACCGAAAAAGCATTCTCAAATTTATATACGTTTTCGGAGGTGCTTTGGATTTTTGATTTTATCTTTTCATGCTTTGAACGGGTGCTGTCAATGGCCAGATTCCTCGCTATGTTCAGCATCCAGGTGTATAAACGTCCCTTACTTTCTTCGTAAGTGTTAAAGCTGTTCCAGATTTTTAAAAAGGTTTTTTGTAAAACATCTTCCGATTCTTCGTTATCATTTACAATGGCCTGAATTACCCCAAACAGCGCCTGCGAGTAGTTGTCGTACAAATACGAAAAGGCTGTCTGATTC
>CAZMHW010000089.1:0-10396 GCA_964566105.1 uncultured Akkermansia sp. | reverse complement strand
CAATATGTTTCTATTCGTTTTCAGTAGTTATATTTTGGGTCGAGAACCCATGAATCATCTGTTACTTTGGGCGACAATTCACACATTTTTTAATTTAGTTTATAATTTATTTTTAATTGTTGCATTTTGGAAAGCAAGAACGAAATAGATATTACGGGTTTAGTTGTAGTAGCAACACTAGGTGTTGTGGTCTTAATTTTCTTTATTATCCTCTTCGTGTTACTCTACCAAAAACGTATGCTGGCCAACAAAACGGCCATGATTAACAGTGAAAAGGATCATCAGAAAAAACTTCTGGCCTCTTCTCTCGAAATTGCTGAAAAAGAAAGGCAAAAGATTGCTACCAACATGCACGACGATGTGGGTTTGGCCTTGAATGTACTGAAGCTGAATTTTAACCAGATTCAAAAAAATGCAGGCAGGGAAGAGATGGTGAACGAGTTGGTGGAGTCGAGTTACGGCTTAATAGAAAATTCCATGGACATTATCCGGGGTATTTACAACGACATCATGCCACGTACCCTGATGAGTCTCGGTTTGGCTCGGGCAGTAAAAGATCTTGGTCGTCAGATCAAGTTATCGGGTGGCGCGGAAGTAGATTTTTTCTGTGAGGACGATCTGGGAATTAATGACAAAAACACCGAATTGCAACTGTACCGTTTAATAAAGGAAGTCTTAAATAACACCATCAGGCACGCAAAACCGTCATTCATCGAAATTAACATTGAAAATAGTGAAAATATGCTGAATGTAATTATCTTGCACAACGGTTTGGGAATTACTACAGATGAAATAATTCGCTACGCTGAAAATTCGAAAGGACTCGGACTTAAGAGTATTTTAACCCGGATAGGTCTTTTAAACGGCACAATTGAATTTTCGCAGGCGGAAGATGGAAGAGCCCAGGTTGAGATAAAATGCACGGTACTATGATGATTCGTCCTAAAAGTGATAATGCTAAAAATCTTCCGCGTGGTGCAATTAAAATTGCGTTGGTTGACGATCAGCCCCTTTTTAGGGCCGGTATAGCTGCCCTTTTGAAAGAATACGAAGATTTGACAGTGGTTCTTCAGGCCTCTAACGGTAAAGACCTGATTGATCAGTTAAAACGCAATACCCCACACGTAGTATTACTAGACATAGAAATGCCTGAAATGAACGGCGTGGAAACTTTACTCTATTTGCAGAAGCATCACAAAGACATTAAAGTGATAATGCTTACCCTGCACAACGAGGAAGAGTTTATTTTTGATTTAATGACCAAGGGGGCCAATGGTTTTTTACCAAAGGATAAAAGTGTGGAAGAAGTGGTGAACGCTATTTATTCGGTAGTGCAGACCGGAATCTATTATAGCCGTGAAACCAACGAGGCCATGATGAATGGATCTAAGGGATTAGTGCGTGCACCGCACATTCAAAGTTTTAGCGATAAAGAAATAGAGATCATTAAAATGATCTGCAAAGAACGCACCAACAAAGAAATAGCCGATGTGATTGGCATCAGTCCACGTACGGTTGAAAAATACCGTGCTTCTATTTTAGGAAAAACCGGCGCTAAAAATACCGCCGGAATGATTATGTATGCCATCAAACATAAGATCATCAGTCATCTGGACGCGATGTGATGGCGGCAGTCGTTTGGTTTGGGGTAGCTTGGTGACAACATCGCGACAACAAAATTAATAGGTATTAAATATGATCCCAGACTATCAATCAATAATGTTGCCTTTGCTTGAAATTATTTCAGACAGAAAAGAACATAAAATGCGCAATGTAACGGACGAATTAGCCATTAAATTGGGTGTTACCGAAGACGAACAGAAAGAAATGCTGCCAAGCGGAGTTGCTCCAGTTTTCTACAATAGAACTGCTTGGGCAAAAACATATTTAAAAAAAGCTGGACTAATTGAAAGCCCAAGACAGGGAATTGTTACCATTTCAAAAAGGGGACTTGAAGTACTCAAGAAAAAGCCAATTACAATAAACGTAAAATTTTTAAAACAATTTTCTGAGTTCGTTGAATTTCAGACAGCAAAACGCGAAGATGATGACGAGAATGAGAACTCAGAAGACTTTTCTGCTGAAACACCAGAAGAATCTTTAGAAACAGCATATCAAAAAATTAGGAAATCATTAGCTTCTGAATTAATAAACAAAGTAATAGAATTGTCACCAGCTTTTTTTGAAAAACTTGTGGTTGAACTTTTAGTCAAAATGGGTTATGGTGGTTCAATTAAAGATGCTGGTAGAGCAATGGGTAAAAGTGGCGACGAAGGAATTGATGGAACAATTAAAGAGGACAAACTTGGCTTGGATATTATTTACATTCAGGCAAAACGCTGGAAACCCGGTAATGTCGTAGGTAGACCTGAGCTTCAAAAGTTTGTTGGCGCATTAGCAGGCCAAGGCGCTAAAAAAGGAATTTTTATTACTACTTCAAACTTTACTAAAGAAGCTATTGAATACACTCCGAGAAATGAGACAAAAATTGTTTTAATTGATGGCCATCAATTAGCCCAATTAATGATTGACTACAATCTTGGTTGCACTCCGCAGCAAACATATGAAGTTAAAAAAATAGACAGTGATTATTTCGGCGAAGAGTAATTCCTAAATCAATGGCCAATCGCTGGGGTATACCAAAAGACGTTGAGGAATTAGTAAAACAAAGGGATTTAAGCTGCGTCTATTGTGGCATTTCATTTATCAATTTAATCCCAACACACAAAACAAGGCCAACTTGGGAGCACATTATCAACGATATTAGAATAAATGGGATCGACAACATAGCGCTTTGTTGTGGATCTTGTAATGCAAGCAAAGGAACAAAATTATTGACTGATTGGTTAAATAGTAAATACTGTTTAACTAAAGGTATTTGCAAGGACACTGTAGCGATAGTAGTACAAAATCATCTAAACAGGCAATAGAGCCGACCATATAACTCAGTTTATAAACCAACAGCGGGGCATCAGTTATCTTTCTTGTTCATTAAGTTGCGTGCTTAGCATATTTTTGTGCCCGCACTAAAAACACTTGTATTGTTAAATGACCTTTGCGGGATGGGACGATTTATGCTTAGAAAGCCACCCAGTCCGGCAGCCTTTAGCCTAGATCTTTTAATCCCGATACAATTGCCGTTTCCACATCTTTTAAAAGATTGTCAGAGACAGATTTCTGAAATTTTTTACCGGTTACCTTTTCAAACAGTTCAATGTAACGGGCACTGATCTCATTAATCCACTCATCGCTCATGGCAGGTATGCTTTGACCTTCCTTGCCCTGAAAGCCATTTTCAATTAACCAGCGGCGCACAAATTCTTTACTCAGTTGTTTTTGTTCTTCTCCTTTTTTCTGACGCTCTTCATATCCTTCAAGGTAAAAATAGCGGGAAGAATCCGGCGTATGAATCTCATCCATTAAACAAATCTGGTTGTTGTACAATCCAAATTCATATTTTGTGTCTACCAGGATCAACCCCATTTTATTGGCGATCTCCTGTCCGCGTTTGTCAAGCGCTAAGGTGTATTTTTCTAATTGAGTGTAATGTTCTTCACTTACAATGCCCTGCTTAATAATTTCTTCCCGGCTAATGTCTTCGTCGTGTCCTTCCGAGGCTTTTGTAGTGGGTGTAATAATGGGCTGAGGAAGTTTATCGTTTTCTTTTAATCCCTCAGGAAGCGTAACGCCGCATAAAGTCCTTAGGCCACTGTTATAAGTTCTGGCGGCATGCCCCGCAAGATATCCACGCACGACCATTTCTACTTTAAACGGTTGGCACATCCGGCCAATACTCACATTGGGATGTGGGGTTGAAAGGAGCCAGTTTGGAACAATGTCCTTTGTAGCATCCAAAAAATGACTGGCAATTTGGTTTAATACCTGACCCTTAAAAGGGATACCACGCGGTAACACTACGTCGAACGCGCTGATGCGGTCGCTGGCGATCATCACCAGAAGGTTGTTATTTATGGTGTACACGTCCCGTACTTTGCCTTTGTAATAAGCAGTTTGGTTGGGTAATGTGAAGTTGGTTTTATCGAGTGTCATGTGATGGATGTTTATTTCAATAGTTAATAATTATCGTAAATGCTTTTGTCTCCCTTGTCTCTTACTCCTGAACGCACTAAATCTTCCAGGTTACCAGACCTTGTTGTGTAAATTTAAATGCCTGTACATTGCCTCCAAGTGTTTCAATGGCTTTTGCCACTTTTATTTTTGTAACGGCGGGACAATAAAAAAACATAAAACCGCCGCCGCCCGCGCCGGATATTTTTCCTCCGGTAGCGCCATTCTCAAGCGCTTTGTTGTAAATGGCATCAATGAGCGAGTTGGAAATGCTGTTGGCCATGTCTTTTTTATTTTTCCAGCCAAATTTCAGGATCTCACCGATCTTATTCAATTCTCCGCGCAACAGGGCTTCTTTCATTTGATGGGCCTGCTCTTTTAAATTGTGCATGGCCTCCACACTTTTGTTATTTTTTTCGTTTACGTTTTTAACCTGCTCGTTGATGATATTGGCAGAGAGTCGTTGTGTGGCTGTAAAATAAAGTAACAGATTGTTTTCCAGCTCATAAATTACTTCCGGCTTTAACTGAAGCGGATTAACAATCACTTTGTCGTTGGCAAAAAATTCTATGTAGTTAATTCCTCCGAAAGTGGCGGCATATTGATCTTGTTTTCCTCCCGACATTTTAAGGTCAATTCTTTCGATCTCGTAAGCCAGATGCGCGATGTCGTATTTTCCGAGTGGAAGATTCAACCATTCCACAAAAGCGCCCAGCATAGATACTACCAGGGTAGAGGAAGTTCCCAGTCCCGAACCCTGAGGTGCTTCAATGTAAGAGGTAAGGCGAAAGGAAAGAGGTTCCAGATTAAATTGTTTGATGATGCGGTTATACACACCAATAAATAATTCGAAGTCGCTGGTAATTGCAAGTTCTTTTTGCGCGTCGGTCTGCAGATACTTGTCTGTACCATCAATTACAAATTCGATCTTGCCGTTGTTTAAAGGTTCGAGGGAAGCATAAGCGTACAAGTCTATAGTGGCATTCAGGATAGCTCCTCCAAACAAATCGGAGTATGGGCTTACATCTGTTCCACCTCCTGCCAGACCAATTCTCAACGGGGCTTTACTTCGGATAATCATCCGCCAAAAGTAAATAAAAATTTTTGTTTAATTACTTGAATTTAAAGGCTAAACCTGCCTGAATGATGGCCCATTTGTCTAAACCCAGTTCGGTGTAAAGTCCAAGGTTTTTCCACAGGTATATTTTTACTCCGGCTGTTAGGCCAAGATACAAAGGCACAGGAAGTGGATTTGCAGGTTGAATGGCGTCGTTTACTCTGGCATTAGGGTTGTTGGAACTGAAATAGATACCGGATCTGAAATAAGTGTAGCCAAGTGCGAAACCAAGATAAGGATCTATTCTCTTGTGGATTCCGAAATGGTAATTAAATCTGAAGCCGAGCGATAGGTTGTGGATTTTAACCCGAGTGATATTCGTGTAATTTTCCGCATTTGTGCCGGCTGTTGTTCCTTTGTAAAAATACTTTTGTTCGAGTCCGGCCAAAAAGTACCCACATACCAAACCAACACCAATGTGTTTTTTTATTCTTTGATCGTATTTTAAAAAAAGGGGATTGAGACCAAAGGATGTGTAAGCGTAACTGTCGGTATCATAACCCTCATATTGTCTGGCATAACGATTGGGAAACTCAACGTTTTGGCGCAGTATAAGTTTGTAAAGATTAGGTAGCCCGTAACCGATTGAAAGTGAATTTTTAGTTTCAGGTTGCACAGATTGCCCACTAATGGATAGTACATTAACGAGTAAAAAAAGCAGACAATAGTTTTTCATGGGCTTTGGATAATGAAAATGAAATGGCGGTTTTTATTATTTCATATTGATAAACTGCAGGGGTATTTCATAGTTACCTGCACGGCAGAGTGAAATGACAGCCTGAAGGTCGTCGATTTTTTTTGCGGTTACCCGGATGATGTCGTCCATTACCTGCGCCGTTACTTTTAGTTTGCTGTCTTTAATGTCTTTAATTATTTTTTTGGACGCGTCCTTTTCTATGCCTTGTCTTACTTTAATATCTTTTTTAATCATAGGGCCGCTTGGATAGTGCTCTTTGCTTTCGTCTAAACCTCTTGGGTCGAGGCCCTGCTTAATCATACGTGAATGTATCGCGTCAATAATTGCATCGAGGCGCATGTCGTTTTCGGTAGAAATATTAATAATCAGGTCCTTTTTGTTGAGTTCAATCGTGCTTTTGCTGTCCTTAAAATCCCAACGGTTTAAAATATCTTTTTTCGCTACATTTACGGCATTATCTAATAATTGCGCGTCGAGTTTACTGGCTATGTCGAATGAAGGCATAATGTTAAATTTGTACATCAAAAATAGGTAATAGATTTTAAACTCACAGTATAGAGACATTTTTTGGCACTTAAATTTTTATATCTTTCAGCCTTTGTTTTATTCCTGAATTCCTGTGACCTTAGGCAGGATAAGAAGAAGCATAAACTTGTAAAACACGTTGTTTATGCCATAATACCCCAGTCGGATTCGCTGAAGGAAAAACCTGAAATGACAGTAAACACCGACACCTCTTACATTGAATATATTTTTAAAAAGTACGATCTGGTAAACATTAAATCACTGGATTCGGGCATTCACGTGAACCTGAGGTATGCAGATACCTCCAATTTTTTAAGAAGGAATTTTTACGACGGGTTGCAAAACGCCTATTTTAACTGCGAAACGGCTACGCGTATTTGCGCCGCACAATATTATCTTAAACAAATTAATCCCAATCTGAGTCTTCTTATTTTAGATGCCTCACGGCCGCAACATGTGCAGCAAATGATGTGGGACAGTTTAAAATTGCATCCTGATAAAAAAACGTTTTACCTGGCATCACCCGAAGAAACATCCATGCACAACTATGGGTGTGCAGTGGATGTGACTATTATAGACCTTACTACCCAAAAACCTTTAGACATGGGTACAGATTTTGATTTTTTTGGAAACCTGGCCGAACCGATTTACGAAATTAAATTTTTGAAGTCGGGACTTTTGAGTCAACAGGCTTATAACAACCGCAAGCTTTTGCGCTTCGTTATGCAACGCGCGCGGCTCAATCCCATAACCAGTGAGTGGTGGCACTTTAGTATCTGTAAAAAGGAGGAGGCTGTGGCCAAATACGCCCTTATCCGTTAAATAATCAATAAAATTCTTTTGTTGTTTTGAAGAGTGCCTGCCGTATTCTAACTTTAACCTTCCTATGGCATTTCAACTTACTTCCGAATTTCAACCCACCGGCGATCAGCCTGTAGCTATTCAACAATTGGTAGATGGAATTAACTCTAATACCAAACACCAGGTGTTACTGGGTGTTACAGGTTCCGGCAAGACATTTACAGCGGCCAATGTGATTGCAAAGGTAGATAAACCTACACTTATTTTATGTCACAATAAAACCCTGGCAGCGCAGTTGTACAGTGAGTTTAAACAATTTTTTCCAAACAACGCAGTAGAATATTTTGTAAGTTATTACGACTACTATCAGCCGGAAGCCTACCTGCCAACAACAGGAACTTATATTGAAAAGGATCTTGCCATTAATGATGAAATTGAGAAATGTCGTTTGAGTGCGTCTTCTTCATTGCTATCGGGGAGAAGAGATGTGATTGTAGTAAGTTCGGTAAGTTGTATTTACGGTATCGGGAATCCAACGGATTTTAAAAAAAATATTATTACCGTGGAAAAGGGACAGGTGATCTCGCGGAATAAATTGCTTTATCAGTTTGTGGGATCTCTTTATTCGCGTACCACAGGTGATTTTAACCGTGGAACCTTCAGGGTTAAGGGCGATACGGTTGATCTGAATTTGCCTTACGTGGATTATTGTGTGCGGATCGTGTTTTTTGGAGATGAGATCGAAAGTGTGGAAACCTTTGACAACGCTAATAATCACGTGATCAAGAGTCACGACAGTTTTACAATTTTCCCTGCAAATCTTTTTGTAACCTCACCGGACACCCTGAAGAATGCGATGATGATGATTGAGGAGGACATGAAAAAACAGGTAGAATTTTTTCTTCAACAGGATAAAACACTGGAGGCAAAACGGATTGAGGAGCGTGTGAATTTTGATCTGGAAATGATGCGTGAACTGGGGTATTGCAGTGGAATAGAAAATTACTCGCGTTACATGGATGGTCGCCTGCCGGGAACCAGGCCTTTTTGCCTGATGGATTATTTTCCCAATGATTTTCTGATGCTGATTGATGAAAGTCACGTAACCATACCTCAGGTTCGTGCCATGTATGGTGGCGATTTAAGCCGTAAACAAAATCTGGTAGAATATGGCTTCCGTTTGCCATCGGCTTTGGATAACCGTCCCCTTAAGTTTGAAGAATTCTTTTCTTTATTAAATCAGGTAATCTATATCAGCGCCACTCCGGCGGAATTTGAATTGCAGCAGGCAGAGGGAATAGTGGTAGAGCAGTTGATCCGGCCTACCGGAATTTTAGATCCCTTAATTGACATCCGGCCTTGCACCAACCAGGTGGATGATCTCCTGGATGAAATTCACAAAGTAGTTGCCCTGGATGAACGGGTGTTGGTGACAACCCTTACCAAACGAATGGCGGAAGAGCTGACAAAGTATCTTACCAAACTCAATGTACGCTGTCGCTACATTCACAGCGAAGTGGATACACTGGAGCGTGTGGAGATTTTACGCCAGCTGAGAATTGGTATGTTTGATGTCTTGATAGGAATTAATTTGTTGCGGGAGGGACTTGATTTACCGGAAGTTTCTCTGGTGGCTATATTGGACGCAGACAAGGAAGGTTTTCTGCGAAACGAAAGAAGCCTGGTTCAGACGGTGGGACGTGCGGCTCGGAATGTGAACGGACGCGTGATTATGTACGCGGACAGAATTACAGACAGCATGCAACGGACGCTGGATGAAACACAACGCCGGAGGAAAAAACAGATTGAATATAATTACACCAATAAAATTACACCGGTGCAGGCTGGACGTAAACAATTGTCAGATAGTTCTTTCAGTGGAGTAGAAGTGACCATGAATGGAAAACTGGTGAAGGCCTATGCGGAACCGGATGAAATAAGCCTGGCCGCGGATCCTGTGGTTCAGTACATGAGTGCTGATGAATTAAAGAAACAGATTGGCAAGATAAAATCAGCTATGATTAAAGCCTCCAAGGAATTGGATTTTGTGGAAGCGGCGCGTTTAAGAGATGAGATGTATGCCCTGGAAAAAATGCTGGAAAGTAAGGATTCTTAGTTTTAAATTCGGTTTCCGATTCTCCTATCTGGAAAAGATCAGGCTCAAAATGTGAGGAGGAATAAAAATAACCTGTCTGTTTGGTTTTATATCTCTTCTCTTACTTTTTCCTTAGATGAAAATCCTTCGACTACTGCTCAGGATAAAATCCACAAAAAATCAAGCCAAAAATATTTTCCACCCGCCTCACGGAAAACTACAGCTTTTACGCGCCCCAAAAATACAGGAGCGCTAAAGCCTTGTTTTCACGTTTCACCCCGACACGGCTCCAATTTTTGGCAGGCCTTCGCACCGGACCTCCTGTGTGGGCTTACGCTAGATCTTAAAACGTATTTGCGCTTGTTAACTATTGGGGCCTATTAGATTTTTTTAGAAATTCTTAAAAACCTTGACTTTTGCTTATTTTTTTCTTGTGCTGAGTCTATCGAAGCATCAAGAAAAAGTGAGGCGAGATCTTAAAGGCAAGTTCGTTTTGCTCTGAATTTCAATTCCACGCTAAACTTAAATTTTCCGCACTAGTTAGAAATTGTTTGACTGGTCCAAAGATTTTGAATCTGATCCACAAAAACCAGGAACTAAGACTTCCATACCATCACAAAGTCATTCATCACGTATCCCTCGCCGATATCAAAATCCGCGACCTGTTCAATTTTAAATCCAAGTTTGAAATAAAAATTAATGGATTTAAAATTCTGACGGTTTACAGTAAGAGTTATTTTGGAAGGATGAATGAGTCGTTTTAACTCCTCAAAAGCCATACTGCCTATGCCGTTGGAGGCACGCGTCTGATCAATGTAAAATTTATTAAGGAACCAGTCATTTTAGTTTTGTTTGTTAACGGAAATAAAACCCAGATTGTTTACGGCTTCGCTCACAAAAAAAAACAAATGACCTTTTTCATTCATTTGTTCGCTCAGACTGGTTTTACTGTACATCAGCGCGAGCATGTAATCAATCTGTGGGCGACTAATGATGGCGGGGTAGTGTTGATTCCAGATCAGTTTCGCGAGTTCAGAAATGGTTTCACTATCTTTGTAAGTGGCGGGTATTAATTTCACTTCCTGCATTTAAT
>CAZMHW010000088.1:0-10471 GCA_964566105.1 uncultured Akkermansia sp. | reverse complement strand
TGAAAGTTGGGGTAATAACTCGGTTCGGAATTATGTCTTGTTAAAAGAGCATGCAAGCTTTGCTTCTGCACAGGCGAAAGTGAAAGACATTCGCTTAAAGTACCAAAACAAAGAAGAAGCTTTTGAAATGTTTCTGTACCCCATAGAGCGCTGGAGAATGCACTCCACTTTTGAAAATGGCGTTGAAACCGGAGGTAGAATAACCTATGTGCGTTTGTTCGCAATCATCGCGGCATTTATACTACTCATTGCCTGCATTAATTTTATGAACTTAAGCACGGCGCGCAGCGAAAAACGCGCGCGGGAAGTCGGCATCCGAAAAACAGTAGGGGCCATTCGTTCTTCCCTCATTCTTCAATTCATCAGCGAATCGGTAGTACTGGTGTTTTTGGGATTTATCATTTCGGTGATCCTGGTGCAAATTTCCTTGCCCTCCTTTAACGAACTCACCGGCAAACGTTTGTTTATTGATTATGCAAGTCCTTATTACTGGCTCTCCGCTTGTGTTTTTATCTTGTTCACCGGAATACTCGCCGGTTCTTATCCTGCCTTCTTTCTGTCATCCTTTCAACCTGTAAAAGTTCTTAAAGGGACCTTTGTGGGGATAAAATCTCTTATCACACCGCGCAAAGTACTGGTGGTATTTCAGTTTACCTTTGCCATACTTTTAATTATCTGCACCATTATCGTAAGGCAACAAATTAATTTTGTACAACAACGTGAAGTAGGTTACAACAAGGATAATCTGATTTATCATCAGCTCTCCGAAAATCTGGAAAAAAATTACGCCCTCCTAAAAAACGAACTTCTTGACAAAGGCCTAGCAAGTTCAGTATGTAAAACCAGTTCCCCGCTTACCCAAGGCTGGAGCGATACCTGGGGAATCAACTGGCCGGGAAAACCTGAAGGCGACAGAACAGACTTCGATCGCTATTGCACAGACCAGGACCTCGTAAAAACAGCGGGATTGCATTTGGTGAAAGGCCGCGATTTTAACCTCAATGAATTTCCTTCCGACTCCGCCGGAGTTATTCTGAACGAATCTGCTGTTAAGGCTATGGGGCTCAAAGAACCGATTGGACAGATCATTGAAGATGGAGACCATAAATACAAGGTAATAGGTGTGATCAAAGATTTTATTCTTCATTCTCCCTACCAACCCACACATCCCATTGTAATTGAGGGAAGTCAAAACCACTGGCTCAATATCGTTCACGTGAAATTAAGCTCAAACGATTTAATCTCTGTTACATTACCTCAGGTAGAAAAGATTTTCAAAAAATACAATCCAGGCGTTCCTTTTGAATATACGTTCATCAACGAAGAGTACGAAGAAAAATTCGACAACGAAAAAAGAACTGCTGCGCTCGCCACCCTCTTTGCTGCCCTCACTATTTTTATCTCTTGTCTGGGTTTGTTCGGACTGGCGACTTATATGGCAGAAAACAGAATCAAAGAAATTGGTGTGCGTAAAGTACTTGGTGCCTCAGTAACGAACATCGCAACGCTTCTCTCTGTTAATTTTTTAAAACTCGTCTGTTTTGCTTTGTTAATCGCAAGCCCACTTGCCTGGTGGTTTATGCACAACTGGCTCAGTGATTATCCTTATCATGTTGAAATACGCTGGTGGGTGTTTATACTGGCAGGCCTTACCTCCATAGCCATCTCTATTCTTACTGTTAGCTACCAGGCCATAAAAGCCGCCATCTCCAATCCTGTAAAAAGTTTAAGAACAGAATAAGGTCATGATCAAAAATTATTTAATAAGCGCCTTAAGAAATTTACAACGGCAAAAGTTGTTTTCATTCATTAACATCTTTGGACTGAGCCTTGGAATAGCCTGTTGTATGTTGATCTTTCTCTACGCTAAAGACGAGATTAGTTTTGATCATTTTCACGAAAAGAAAAATCAGATCTACCGGATCACCGCTGCTATAAAAATTGCAGGAAATGAACCCAATTATTCCGGAAACACCGGAATGGTACCAGGTCCGCATTTTAAACAACAACTCCCGGAAATTGAAGAATACCTGCGCTTGCAATCCGCGATGTGCGACGTTAAAAAAGGAAAAGACATTTTTGAACAGGAGGCTCTTTGGTCAGATGATAATTTTTTCTCTGTGTTTTCTTTTCCGCTACTCTATGGCGATGAGAAAACGGCTTTCAGGGAGCCTCAATCTGTGGTGATCAGTGAAGAACTGGCATTAAAATACTTTGGGAAAAAGAATGCCGTCGGGGAAATTCTTCAGCTCCGCACACACGATGAATTTAAACCGTTTGTTGTTTCCGCTGTCACGCAAAATTCACCTCAGAATTCTTCTATTAAAATACAATTTATCCTGCCCATGAAATACCGCGTTGCACAGGATAAACTCACCGGCGGAAGTAACGATAGCGAATGGATGAATTTTTTCCTCAACACCTTCGTGGTTCTGAAACCACATACCGATGCAAAAAAACTGGCGCTTAAATTTAACCAGATTTACTTACGCGATGCTGCCGCTCACATTAAAGAAATGAAGGAAATGTTCAATACGGATGAAGAAATATCTTATGGAATACAGCCTCTTCTTGACATGCACCTAAGCACCCAATACCCTGCCGACAATGGTTTAACCAATGCCAGCAATCCGATGTATTCGTACATCCTTGTCGGAATCTCCATCCTTGTTCTGTTGATCGCCAGTATTAATTTTATTAATCTCACTGTTGCCAGGTCGCTGAAACGCGCCAAAGAAATTGGTGTGAGAAAGGTGGTGGGCGGCAGAAGAGCGCAACTGATCTTCCAGTTTCTAAGCGAGTCGTTCCTGTTTACCTTTTTTTCATTCGCACTGGCCTTGTTACTCGTAATAGTGTCTCTGCCTTTTTTTAACACGCTCGCCAATAAAGCGCTGGCCTTTTCTTATTTACTGGATAGCAAATTAATTTTCGGTTACGTGACACTCTTCTTAATCACTGGTTTCCTTGCGGGATTTTATCCCGCGCTTGTGCTCTCCGGCTTTAATCCGGTTCAAAGTTTATATGGAAAAATGCGGCTGGCCGGAAAAAATTACCTGTCCCGAAGCCTCGTGGTGTTTCAGTTCGTACTGGCCTCTTTTTTAATAATTGCAACCACAACTATCTATTCGCAATTTAATTTCTTATTGAATTACGATCTCGGTTACGATAAAACCAACGTTTTAGAAGTTTTGGGCGCTACAATGGACAAGGCCAAACTCGAAACCTTTAAAAATGAATTGCTGAAAAATCCGGGAATCCTTAAAGCAAGCGCTGAACAACAGGGAAATTATGTAACCTTTGCCCGCGTTAACGGAGAAACAAATCTGGACTTCGGTTATAATTTAATTGACGAAACTTACCTCGATTTTTTTCATTTAAAATTAGTAGAAGGAAGAAATTTCATGAAAGAGCTTCCCTCCGACTCCGCCACCTCAGTGCTTGTGAACGAAACTTTCGTAAAGGCGGCCAAATGGCAAAAGCCCCTGGGTGAAACCGTTGATTTCTTTTACAAAAACAAAAAATACTCCGTGGTTGGAGTTGTCAAGGATTTCCATACAAACGCGCTTACCACTAAAATAAGGCCCGAATTATTTATCATGGATCCAGACTCAAAGTATGGTCGCATTTTTATGAAACTAAAGGAAGGCTCCAAATTAGAAGCCATGAAGCACGTTGAAAAAACATTCCGGTCTTTCTTCCCGCTACAACCCTACAACGCATCCTTTCTGGATGAAGACCTGGCAGAACAATACAACAGCGAAAAAAAATGGAAGCAGATCATTTTGTTCGCGGCACTTCTCGCTATTTTTATTTCCTGTATAGGTTTATTCGGACTGGCGGCTCTTTCTGCTGAAAAAAGAACCAAAGAAATAGGCATCCGGAAAGTTCTCGGAGCATCTGTAACGCTGATTGCCGGAAAATTATCGCTCGACTTCCTCAAACTGGTGATGATTGCCTCTTTTATTTCAATTCCCATTGGCTGGTGGGCTATGAATAAATGGCTCGAAAATTATCCGTACCGCATCAGTCTTCACGCCGGTATTTTCGTGTTTACTTTGGTACTGATTTTGTTTGTTGCCCTGTTAACCGTAAGTTATCAGGCCTTACGGGCAGCTATTGCCAATCCTGTTAAAAGTTTAAGAACTGAATAACCTTTCCTATCAAGATACATACACTCTATGCTTCAGAACTATTTTAAAACCGCCCTCAGAAATATACTCCGCCATAAAGGCTATGCACTTATTAATGTATCAGGACTTGCGATTGGCATCGCGGCCTGTCTGTTACTCTTTCTCGTAATTAAATACGAGCTGAGTTACGACACCTTTCAACCCAATTACGAAAACATTTACCATATCTACACCAGCGACACCTATTCCGATGGAACAGATAAAACCCCGGGAATTCCCTTTCCGGCTCTGGAAGCATTACGTGCGGATTTACCGCAGGTGCAATTTGCCGGGATTTGCAGCTCCTATCAAAATCAGATAACCCTTCATGAAGGAACTGTCCCAAAAAAGTTTGTGGAAGAGACCGGTGTGTTCTTCACCGAACCGGAATTTTTCAAAGTATTTACTTATAAGTGGCTCGCAGGGAATGAAACAGTACTCTCGCAGCCCAACACGGTAGTGCTTTGCAAAAGTTTAGCAACCAAATACTTTAACACCTGGGAAACCGCTCTGGGAAAAGTATTGAAACTGGATAACAATCTGGATTTGAAAGTAGCAGGAATAATTGAAGACAGTCCGTTCAATTCCGACTTTCGTCTTAAACTCATTGGCTCTTTCATTACCATTAAAAAAGCCAAGATCTATCACTATAACGACGAATGGGGCTCTACCACGAGCAACTTTCAGATCTATATGCTCTTTCCAAAAAATGTGCCGGTTGCTTCCGTTGAAAAACAATTACCTCAGCTCGCGAAAAAATATTACAAGAACGACCTTAACAGCATTCGTCTCAATCACCTCCGTCCCCTCAAAAAAATTCACTACGACACCGAACTGGGAAGTTTTGGCACACATTTTATCAGCAGCTCCACTTTATTAAGTCTCACACTTATTGGCACATTGATCATTATCATGGCCTGTATCAATTTTATTAACCTGTCTACCGCGCAGGCTGTTGGCAGGTCAAAGGAAGTAGGGATTCGGAAAGTGCTTGGCAGTAACCGCAAACAATTGTTCTGGCAGTTTCTTGGTGAAACCAAACTCGTGGTTCTGTTTTCATCCACACTCGCTATCATTCTGGCTTCGCTTGCGCTTCCGTACTTAAAACATGTGGTTTCCATTGAAGAAGACCTTCATTTATTTGACACGCAAAGTGTTTTATTCCTTCTGTGCACCATTGTCCTGGTCACACTTTTTGCGGGGGTATACCCTTCCCTGATTCTTTCTGGTTTTAAGCCGGTGATGGCTTTAAAAAACAAAATAAATTCCACTACCATTGGTGGCATTTCGTTAAGAAGATCTCTTGTAGTCCTGCAGTTTGCCATTTCACAAGTTCTTATCATTTGCACCATTATTGCTATCAGCCAGATGAACTTTGTACGAACCGCTGATCTTGGTTTTAATAAAGAAGCCATTCTTTTGATTCAGGGCAGTTCTGACACTGCCGTGGTTAACCGTTATGCAGCCTTTGGGGAAAATTTACTTCAGATGCCGGAAGTCAACAGCGTTTCTTTTGCGAGCGACGTACCCTCTTCCGAAAACAATTCCGGTACCAATTTCGCGTTTAACCGCAAACCCGATGAACAATTTACCTTGTTCTTAAAATTTGGGGACGCTGACTACTTCAAAACCTTTGGATTAAACTTCGTTGCCGGAACAGGCTACCCTAAAAGTGATACAATTACCGATGTGGTAAAAAATTAAACACTTATAAAAAAATAAATAAAAATTACCCCTGAACAGGCCATTGGAAAAGAACTGAAAACCGGAGGAAGCCGCTGGAGAAGAATTTGTGGGGTAGTAAAGGATTTTAAAACCAATTCGCTCCGCGAAGAAGTAAAACCCATTATGATTGCCTCCCGCAAAAGCAGGTATGAAGTAAGTTGTATTAAATTAAAAACTAAAAACCTCATCAAAACCCAAAGCCAGATTCAGAAAATCTGGGAGAAATTTTTTCCAGACTATGTATATACCAGCAGTTTTATGGATCAAACCATTGAAAATTTTTACAAACAGGAAACCCAAATGGCCCTGCTTTACAAAATTTTTGCCGGACTCGCCATTTTTATTTCCTGTTTAGGTTTATACGGCCTTGTGTCGTTTATGGTGGTGCAAAAGACAAAAGAAGTGGGCATCCGCAAAGTATTGGGTGCGGGAATAAAAAGCATCATTTACCTTTTTTCAAAAGAATTTACGGTACTTGTTATTATTTCCATGATCATTGCCGTGCCTGTTGCCTATTATTTTATGAATGAATGGTTAAATAACTTTGCATACCGTATAAATATAGGATTTTGGGTGTTTGGAATCGCTGCACTGGTATCTGTTTTTGTAGCCTGGCTCACCGTTGGATACAAGGCTGTTTCGGCTGCTCTGGTAAATCCGGTAAAAAGTTTACGAAGCGAATAAGAAAATTTATTATGCTAAAAATCTATTTAAAATTATCCGTCAGGAACCTTTTAAAAAACAGGTTGTTTTCGTTTATCAACATCACCGGCCTGGCCCTGGGAATTGCCACGGCCTTGTTACTATTTCTTTATATCAACAACGAACTTCTTTTTGATAAAAATCAGTCAAACGGCGATTTTATCTATCGTTTGGTCTGCAACACGACTTTAAATAATACAAACGAAAAATGGGGCTGCTCACCAAACATAGCCGGGCCCACCTTCCTGGCAGAAGCAACTGGTATAAAAGAACAGGCGCGTGTTGTTAGACATAACTTCGGAGACGCGGCTAATGTTAAATTTTCCAGTAAAAAGTTTTTTGAAAATAACCTGTACTGGGCCGACGGAAGTGTTCTTAAGATTTTTGATTTTGACATTATTAAAGGCGATAGGTTTTCTGCATTAAGCAACCCTTACAGTATTATAATCAACGAAAATGTGGCCAGAAAGTACTTCGGAGATGAAGATCCGATCGGTAAAACTCTTAGTATCGACAACACAACAGCCTGTCAGGTAACAGCCGTTTACAAAAACTTTCCATCTAATTTTTCATTTGATGCAGAAATTATTGGCTCAATTACCAGTATAGACTGGATGCATAAAAATTTAGTATGGAGCAACGCAAGTTTCGAAACATATGTGCTCTTGGATGAGTCCTCAAAAGCGGAGGCCATCGAAAAAAAGATAAATGAAATAACAGCTAAAAAAGTTCCGGATGCAGAAAGGTGGTTTAGTTTTTCATTGCAACCTCTCCGTGACATTCATCTCCAGTCGGATAACATACAAAACACATATATAAAAAATGCAGGCGATAAAAAACAGGTAACCATTGTAAGTATTTTAGTCCTGGCCATACTTTTAATAGCGTCTATAAATTACATGAATCTGGCAACCGCCAGGTCGCAGCGCCGCTTTAAAGAAGTTGGCATTTGTAAAACAATAGGCGCTCAAAAATCCGAATTAGTAAAAAGATTTTATTTAGAAACCATTTTGCTTGTTTTGTGTTCGGTACTCATTTCATTAATTATACTCTGGATTAGCCTTCCCTATTTTAATACCCTGGCGGAAACACATTTAAGTTTAAAGAACCTGTTAAACGCACGGGTTCTGGAAATAAGCGCACTATCCGTATTTGTAATCATACTGATTTCGGGTTCATACCCCGCCTTGTATTTATCTTCTTTTAACGCTAAGAATTTATTTAGCCCCAATGTAAGATCAGCTAAATTTACAGGAAAGCTCAGGCAGTTATTAGTGGTGGTTCAATTCTCTGTAGCTATACTGCTCATTTTTTGCACCTTAATTCTTTACAAACAACTTCATTTTTTGCAGACCAAAAATCTCGGTTTTGAAGCCAGCCAGGTAATTTCACTCACCACAACAGGAGCCGAAAATCGTGAGCAATTAACCGCCCTGGGCAATTCATTAAAATCCCTGTCGTTTGTAGAAAGCGTGAGCCGCTCACAAACCTATCCGGGAAAATCGGGAAGCGGCCGTTCGATCTATCATAAAAATAATGCCAACGAAAGCAAAAATATTGTCACCTGCCGGGCGGGTTCCGACATCGTAAATGTTTTAGGTATAAAGTTCCTTGCCGGAAAACCACTCGAAGAATTAAAAAGTGATAAGGATACTACCTTCCAGGTTGTGCTGAATAGAACCGCTGTTGAATTTATCGGTTATACTCCTGAAGAGGCCATTGGAAAAAAAATCCAGCTGGTAGGTTCGTATGATGAAATTGTTGGGGTGGTTGAAGATTTTAATTTTGAAACACTTCACCAACCAGTGGGCGCTTACGCCTTTCACAACGCGCCCACAGAGACAAGGCCCTATATGCTCATGAAAGTAAGAGGAGAATTTACCGGTGAAAAATTAGATCAGGTTAAAAAAGTATTTACCGCCAATTTACCCAATGCGGCCTTCGAGTATACACTTCTCAATCAATACATCAACTCCTTGTACAAAAAAGAATCCCAGACTAGCCGTATCACTTTGTTCTTCTCCGGCCTGACTATTTTTTTAGCCTGCCTCGGCTTATTTGGGTTATCCGCTTACATGATTGAATTAAGAATTAAGGAAATGGGAATCCGCAAAGTATTCGGAGCCTCCAACATAAGCCTTATAAATTTACTTTCGCGGAAATTTTTGTGGCTTGTTCTGATAGCCGCCCTCATTGCATTTCCGGTTGCCTATGTCACCATGAAAAAATGGCTTATAAATTTTCCACAGCATATTACAATCGACATCGGTATTTTTATTGCCACGCTTATTATCATTTTACTTACCAGTATGCTTACAGTCTCTTTACAAGCCATAAAAGCAGCGATAAGCAGTCCGGTTCAAAATTTAAAAACTGACTAATCTCTAAAACTATGATTGAATTAAAACACATTTATAAATCTGTTAAATCAGGCAGTGAAAACATATTTCTGCTTAAAGACATTAACCTCAGCATCCAGGCGGGAGAATTTGTTTCCATCATGGGGCCTTCCGGTTCAGGAAAATCAACATTACTTAATGTAATTGGCATGCTCGATACCTTTGATGAAGGAGAGTATTTGTTTCTTGATAAAAACATAAACCAATTAAAGGAAAAACACCGCTCCCAGTTGTATAAAGAGCACATTGGATTTGTATTTCAGGCCTATCATTTAATTGATGAACTTACCGTTTTCGAGAATATTGAAACTCCCTTGCTGTACCGTAACATGAAATCCGCTGAACGAAAAGCAGCTGTATCTGATATGCTCGACCGTTTTAATATTGTGGGCAAAAAAGACCTTTATCCTGCGCAACTTTCAGGAGGTCAACAGCAAATAGTAGGTATAGCCCGGGCGCTGATTGATAATCCGAAATTATTGCTGGCCGACGAACCCACAGGAAACCTCAACTCCAAACAAGGTGAGGAAATTATGGAACTATTCAGCAAACTCAACAAAGAAAATAATACGACCATTGTTCAGGTGACACATTCCGAAAAAAATGCAGGTTATGGCTCCCGTATTATCCACTTGCTGGATGGAAGAGTAGAACATTCATAAACTTTAGGAATTTTCGGGGAGTCAGGAGTCCGGGTTTTGCATTTTATGCAAGTACACCCGTATTGAAGTCTGTTTTCTGCAAAAAACTTCCCGGAATAGCTGACCTGCGTCCTTAGCTTCTTTGTTTCCGCAAGTCCCGCGGTTTTCTCCGCATTTTGTCGTTTTAATTCGCCCTGGTGTCAAAGTAACTTTGATCCAACAATTAAAACCAATGTTTATGAAAACGACTTTTTTTAAATCCTTTATTCAGGTGAGCTTATTTGTATTGATCCTGATAAGTTCAATCAGTCTTAGTATTTCTGTCTATAAAAACATCAAACAGGTTTGCAACGCCCAGCATGAAACTGCCGTGAGCTGTTTGTTCGACATGATGCAATAACACTTTTCCTTTTAAACCTTAGTCAAAGGTTTCACCGAAAAAGAGGCAGCCCTAAAAAAAGGGTTGTCCTTTCCTATATTTAGCAGGTAGTCCGGGTGCAGTTCGGTTTTGGCAATGCCCTCAATACTTATCAAATGCTCGTCTGCGAGCGAAAAGGAAATCTCAACAAAAAAAGTAGAAATTGAGAATAGTACTTTTTTTTCAGTGTCTGTTTTACGGTCACTGATAATATAACCCCAGTCCCACACTATGTCTGAGCGTTTGTCGGTGCTTAAAGCATTAAATTCGTTGAGTGTCATGGTGTACAGTTTTGATACTGTAAAATTACAGTGACTTGATGCCTGTTTTATTTTGTATGCCAGCCTTACATTACCTCTGTAAGATTTATTCTAAAAAGGAAAACGGTTAAAGGACGGCTCTTACCATCATTCATAT
>CAZMHW010000087.1:0-10473 GCA_964566105.1 uncultured Akkermansia sp. | reverse complement strand
GTTATTGAATTCTCCCGATACTTACAGTTGGTAAGGGAGTTACGCTCACATGCACAGGTGTTCTGCCAATGCTAAAGCCGCAGGAAGTTTCTTCGATGTAAAAGGTTGTGTCTCTTGTCAGAACCGGTAAAGTGAATGAACTTCCACTTCCCAGGTAAGAGTTTCCTGTAGAATCCCTGTACCAGTTGCCACAGCTGGTGTTCAGGGTGGTGGTATGACCAGAGCATATTCGTAAGTTACCCAGAGGTGTAAGGTTGTCGGGACGAATGGGGTAACAACCTGCGAATTTTACCAGAAACCCATCATTGGTACCACCCCCGTATAATGCCTGGTGCGCGCCGCTGGATGCAATTATTGTTCCGGTGTTGGTAGAGGTACTTCCGCTCATAAATATATTTCCGTTCAGATCAACAGCGCAAAAAAGACTGTAATCCAACCCGGAACCTCCGTAATAGGTGCCCCAGAGTCTTGTTCCGGCGGGCGAAAATTTAGTAAGGAAGGCGTCGTAGGTTCCGCCACCGTAATTGGACTGATAGGCGCAGGCGGTGGCGATAGCAGTTCCCGACGCTGAAGAAGTCATGCCTGGAAAATACAGATCGCCAGTTACATCCACGGTGGGACGCCCTGCTTCATCGTGTCCGGACCCACCGTAATAAGTTCCCCAAATTCTGTTTCCTGAAGAATTAAATTTTACGACCATGGCGTCGTTATTCCCCCCATAAACCTGCTGATGAGCACCGGGCGTGGCAATAATGCTCGTTACTGAGGTCGACGTAATTCCGCTTGCATAAACATTACCGCTTGCATCCAGGCAACCACCGTAAAAATAGTCTGTACCAGTACCTCCGTAATACGTACCCCATAACAACTGGCCTGAGGCATTAAATTTAGAGATAAATCCGTCGGATGCACCACCGAGTGAGGTTTGATGAGCGCCGGGGCTGGCAATATTGGCTGTAGAATTTGTAAGACCTGTTAAATAAATATCACCATTGGAATCGTAGGTATTCCATATCCCGTCGTCCGATAAACTTCCGGGACCTCCATAATAGCTTCCCCAATTGCGTTGACCCGTTGAATTGAATTCGACAAGAAACACGTCAGCTGTTCCCCCGCCAAAAGTGGGTTGATAGCATCCGGCCGTTGCAATACTCGTGCCATCGGTGGAAGCTGTAGCACCCGAAACTAAAATATTGCCGCTGCTATTTACAGAGGCACAGTAGGCCCATTCAAAATTGCTGCCCCCGTAATAGGTTCCCCACTGACGGATTCCGGAGGAGTTAAATTTGGCAAGAAAAGCATCTTTGGTGCCCGGGCCGCTTAAAGTGCCCGTAAATACAGGCGGGGTGCTCTGATGAGTTCCTGCAGTGGCCATTACTGCGGAGTTGGTGGTAGAGGTGCCTCCCACCATAAACACATTTCCACTGGCATCTGTTGCGCACCAATTGGCAAAATCATCTTGTGCCCCTCCGTAATAGGTTGCCCATTGTCGAACCCCCGAAGAATTGAACTTTGCTACAAAGGCATCGCCCCAATAACTTCCTCCTCCACCATAAGTAAACTGATGGGCTCCGGAAGTTGCAATCAAAGTACCGTTATTAGACCGTGTTTCCCCAAACAAATAAGTATTTCCGACATTATCCACCGAAACACCCTCGACATCATCCACATTGGAACCTCCGTAATAGGTGCCCCACGAGCGGACAATGGGATCAATGGTTAGGGGCAGGGATGAGTCCACATTCCTGATGTCTACCGAAACACGGTTGTTTTGTATTACCCAGCGGGCTTCCAGTTGTTTGTTGTTTTGAAACACGAGCGGTTTTTGCTCAACGAGTTTGCCAAAAGGTGTTTTAATAATTAATTCGCCGTCTTTACCTGTGTACAAGCTCTGTGCTCCGCTAAATTCAAATTGGATCTGACCCGGGTTTGTGTGAGCTGCGATCAAATAATCGTACTTAAGATGTCCGTTGTTTTCATACCAGATTAAATCTATTCCCGGGTATAAGTTCTTATAAGTGATCTTTTTGTAACTCTTTACAAAAAGGGCTCCATTCGGGCAACTTTCCAGATAGTAGTGGTTGTAACCGGCTACTTCGTTTTCTTTAACAATCTGGCAGTTTGTGTTTGCGTTTAACCAATTGACATCGACCCGGTAAATGCTTGTTTTGCCTGGGACTTTTATTTGTGTGTTTTGTCCAACAACATGTGTTCTGAGTGAAGTGTTTAGTGTTTTCCAGTCACCCGCATGATTCAGTTGATACGAAATGCCCTTGTTCTTTAGATGAAAAACGAGATCACCATCTGTTCCGGAAAACAAAACATCGGGCCGCGGATGATAGAACTGATCACTGATTTGTCCCTTGTTTTCGGTGAAGTTCAGTTCTTTGGCGTTTTCAGATGGCACGGAAACCGTTGGCGTTCTGAGAGAAGCATGTGTATGAAATCCAAAATGAAAAAGGAAAAGAATAGCTGGGATTTTTTTCATCGTTTCTGGTTTTTATGGGAGTTTCATAAAGATAATAATAAAACCAGTCTTGCCCTTATGCAACCTTTAAGAATGGTAGACAATTTTAGTTAAGTGGTGCTTGTTAATATACAAGCGTCCTTTTGCCCGGGTCCGTTAAAAATAATTTTTATATTTATCATGTGAAGCGGGTTTTCTACATATTTACCGTTTGTTTTCTGCTGTGCTCCGCACCTATGTTTTCGTGGGGCCCACAGGGGCATAAATTGGTCGCTCTGATCGCGCGAAGCCAACTCAGTGACAATGTCATAGAGACGGTAAACTATTATCTAAAGGGAACAAGCTGGGAAGAAGCAGCTTGTTGGATGGATGAGGTGCAAAGTAATCCTAAGTACGATTACATGAAGCCCTGGCATTACGTGAATATTGAAAAAGATAAGACTTACGTTCAGACAAAAGAAGTGAACGTGGTCAATAAACTGGAATTTTGTATTCGTATGCTCCAGTACCGCAGTTTTCAATCGGAAGAAACGATTAACGAAACACTTAAATTGCTCTTTCACCTTATCGGTGACATACATCAGCCACTTCACTGCGGTTATGAAGAAGACAAAGGTGGTAATACAGTGCATCTGTACCTGGTGCAAAAAGAAACCAATTTGCATAAGTTATGGGATTCGGAAATTATCCGCGAAAGGAAGATGGATATCTGGTATTGCGCGAAGGTATTGGTGGGAATGAAACTTACAGACAAAGGCAGGAAAGAAATTGAAAAAGTGGATGTGCTTAAATGGTTGAACGAATCCAGAAGTTTACTTCCGGATGTATACAAAATAGCAGGAGGTAAAATCGATCAAAAATACATTGATATGAACGCGCCGCATGTGGAACAACAACTGGTAAAAGCAGGTTTAAGGCTGGCAGCAATCCTCAATCAGTACTTTAAATAAAGATTTTTGGATTCTGTAATAATATTGTTTAATTTAGATTAAGGATTTATATCCAAACTTATTTGGGCCCGTAAGCTCTTATGAAAGCCTGAGCAAATGAGATTCGTCTTATCCGCTTAGGCTTTTTTAATGGACTTTCTTAATCTGTTTTGTTGGCTGCCGCCCTTGTGTTCCCTCCAAAATAAAAGTTAAGCCCAACAAACAAACTCGAAAAGGAAAAATTTAAATTGGAATTTATGTTCGAATTGGTTCCTTCCTGCATTTTTTTTCCATTGCGACTGTTCTCATATTTCTGGGAGTTAAATCCTAAATTTCCGAAATAAGTTTCAAGTCCAATTCGGTTATTTACAAAATAGGTGATGCCGGGACTAAAGCCGAGACTGTAGGTAGAGGTACTTTGAATATATTCATCACTGCCGCTTCCGCTGCTTTGTGAATACGTATTCTTGTTTTTAGTGTATCCCATGCCATAGGTAGCGGTTAAATTACCAAATACAGCAAACCGGCTTTTACCCAGCATTTTGTAATAGCGTGAAAAAACACCCGCAGAATAAGCATTGGTTAACTGATTAAAATTGCTCTGATAAGATTGACCCTGATCTATGGATAAGGTTTGTCCATTACCTGCGCCCTGACTGTAAAATCCGGTAATTCCCACCACTATCTGGTCGGTGATAAAATATCCGTAACGCAGGGTTCCTGTAAAGTAGGTGTTTTTTGAAGTCTGTTGAGGTCGGTTGCCACTGGTGTCCCTGTTACTGCGGGAGTTGTAGTTGTAATTGAAGTTACCACCAATCATTTGTCTTCCTTTGGCAAGTTGAGCAAAGCCGCTACAGGTGAGTGCCGCGAACGTGGTCAGTAAAAGAATCTTTTTCATGTTGTATAATTTGGATATACTGTTCAAACGACCTTAAAAACAATATAGTATTCTGGAGCGGGGAACTTGGCAAAAATTAACAGAGATTGAGGTTGAAGGGTGTTTTAAAAGAAAAAACCCGCCCCCCTTTTTTTGGGTGAAGGGGAACGGGTCAATCTACTAACAAACTGTGGTAAAAATAAGGGATGATAAACTCTCTGTCAACGTAGAAATACTATGGCTTTGAATGGGTATATCTACGCAGTTCGGGTGGGCGAAAAAGTGGAAAAACGCTGCTTTTTTCCACAATTTGGAATGGTGTCGGTGAATAAAAAAACCTTTGTTTATCAAGGGTTTATGCAGAAAAATGTAAAAAAATCTTAATTCGCTTAATTAGCTCTTGCAGGATTTGTTTTCCTGTATTAACTTTGACCCATAAAGTTTTCCTTTTTTTTGGGTAAGAGGAAAATTTGAAGCCCCGATAGCTCCCCGCGATTCGGGGCTTCGCTTTTTAGGACTATTTGAGATATCCCAGATCAAATGAGATATCCCAGATCAAACCCTGCTTTTATGAGTCCTGCCAGGTTACTTACCTGTAATTTCTCAAAAAGATGCCTCCGGTGCGTTTCAACCGTGTTTACAGAGATATGAAGGGATTCGGCGATTTCGGATGTTTTTTTCTCAGCCGCGATCAATATCAGGATTTCAATTTCACGTTTACTTAATTCTTCCGGTCCTTCCTGATTTTTAATCTTACGTAAAATAAATTTGTATTCTTCGGGAAGCGAAATTCTTTCGTAATACACGTCGGGTATGGCCATTTTCAGATCGTCGAGGCCCTGGTTTTTACAAACATATCCCTTCACACCGGTTCTTAACAGGAGCTCGATCATCATAGGGCTGTTCAGAGCCGTGTACGCTATTATTTTAAGGGAAGGAAAAGCCGCGAGAACTTCCTTGAACGTGTCGATGCCGGTCGATCCGGGCATCACTACATCCATGAGCAGTACATCGGGTAAATGGAGAGCCAGGGCTTCTGTAATTTTTGTTTTTTCGGAAACGATGAACACTACTTCGTAATCGCCGGTCGTGTTGAGTTCGGAAGAAACTCCCCTGGCAATGGCCTGGTGGTCGTCAACTATCCCTACTTTTATTTTAGTCATTTACTGAAAGGTAAATTTAAAAACAGTTCCCGAAGGTTGATTGTTTTCCGCCCAAATCTTTCCACCGAACTTGTTTATAAGTTCGTACGTAATATGTAGTCCCAGTCCAAAACCGGTTTCGTTGTAAGTGCCCAGTTTACTTTGCACGGTTCCGTTAAAGAGGTTCTGCATGGTTTTTTCGTTAATGCCAGAACCGTTATCTTTTACGAATAAATTTTTTTGAGCATCAATACCCAAAAATACCGTACTGTTGCTGAAACTGAATTTAACAGCATTTGAAACGAGGTTACGGATAATTATTTTAAGAATGTCAGGGGGTACAGCAAGTGTCATGTCCTCAGGTATTTCATTGATCAGGCGGATGTTTTTTCGCGAGCACATGTAATTTAATTCCATCAGAATTTCACCGGCTACCAGGTACGGACTGGACTGATGATTGCTGTTTCGCGACAGGTTTAGTTCCGTTTTGGCCCAGTTCAGAAGATTTTCAAGAATCTGGCCGGACTGTGTGATCTGATTCCTCACATCCGCCGAATAAGCACTGAGATCTTCTTTACTGATGGTTTCTTTGTCCAGCAGGTCAATTAACATGTTTAAGGTAATGAGCGGACTCTTAAAATCGTGTGCGATAACCGCGAATATTTTCTGATTCAGGCTGTTCAGGCGTTCGGCACGCGCTTTTTGTAATTCCACTTCTCTCTTTTGTTTTCTCACTCTCACAATCACATAAAAGGTAAAAAACAAAACCAATATCAACACGGTGGTTCCTGCAATTAACAGAGCGAATTGTTTTTTACTCTTTTCTTTTTCAGCGGCCGATTTGGCCATAGCAAGACGTTGCAGGGCAATGGTTTTTTCTTTTTCACTTACTTTTAAGCGGGTTTCAACCGCCTTGATGTTTTTTATTTTTTCGATGTTAAAAAGGGAGTCACTAATATTATCCAGCCGGTTTTTGCTGATAAAAGCATTTTTATAGTCGCCTATACTCTCGTAACAATGCACCAGATCGCGCAAAGCGTCTGATTCCTCCAGCGGCAAATGGTGAAGGCGCGCCATGGTAATGGCCTCGTTAAAACGCAGGATGGCTTCTTTGTAACGGTGCATTTCCTGGTAAAGTCCGGCCATATCAGTAATAGCGGTTACTTCGGCATCCACCATGTTGTGACGTCTTGAAATGATCAGGCAGGAATCGAACTGTATTTCAGCCAGGGAGTATTTTTGTTGATTTTTATAAATAATTCCTGCATTGATATAATAATAAAACCATTGGTCCTCACCGGGTTTTATGTAGAGTTTAGATTCATTCAACGCTTCCAGTGCTTTGTCGAATTGTTTAAGAGTAGAATACGTGTTGGCTAAATTAAAAAGAGCAGTTCTCAGGCCTTTTTCGTTTTTAGTCTCCCTGTAAATGTTCACCGCTTTTAAAAGTAAACGGACACACTCTTCACTATCTTCTATTTTGCTGAGGGCGGTGGACATGAGACTGTAACATTTGGCCACGTAATTTTGCTGATCGTGTTTTTCAAAAACGGCTGCCGCTTCCTTGAGGTGTTTGAGCGCCTGTTCTATATCACCTCTGAGCACCTCAGTACGCGCTTCTGAGTGCCAGGCCCGGGCCATTTGCACTTCGAGTTTGTGTTTCAGCGCGTAATCCAATGCCAGTTGCGTGTAGTAACTACTTGAATCGGGGTTGGAATAAAATATATCCGCGGCACGGTTCAAAAGGCTGTCTGCATGACGAGTTTCAACTTCGTTCTGGGCGAAACAAAATTGCACGCAAGCAACAACTAACAGAAAGGCGCGTTTCATACAGGTTATCGTTTAGCAGGAACGGGAAACGGGGGTTTACTTCGTTCAAAGCAAATATACTGGTTTATGCAGCCCTTTTAAAATTTTACTCATGGTTTACCGTGATTGAAAGAGCTTCTGAATATGTTTAAGTTTGAGAAGTCTCGTCTGCCCCAACAACGGGATCTCTTGTTTAAACTCTTATTTTAGTAGTAGGAGCTTTAAAAAGTTTTGTGGTGCAGACATAAATGACAACAAACGCACAGCAAAAAATGGAACTCTCACATCAAAATTCGGACTACGTTAGTTTTAAAGACTTTTGTCTTACAGAAACAGAATCTGAGGTAAAAGCTCCCGGAAGAAGTCAGCTCGAGGATCTTATTAAAAAATACGCACCCATTGTTTCTTTTAACGCCATGGAAGGCTGCATGCCTGTGAGTGTGGAATGGTATTTGCAGAAAGCCTGGCTGGTAAACAGTGGAACACGCTCCAGGATTCCGGCTACACTGGCTAATTTACCGCTGGGCGCAGATAATGCCAATAAATATTTTCTGGAACCTAAGGAAGGCGCTTCCATGCTGGAAGGTGGCGGGCAGGTGCCAACACGGGCCTATGTGCATGCAAAGCTGCACGATAAAATGTACACGGATCTTCAGTATTGGTTTTTCTTTGCATACACAAGCGCAGTATCGGCAAATATCAAATGGTTAATTGACGATATCAAAGGACATGAAGGGAAAATTAATTTAAATCCTTTAGGCAAAGGAAATGCCAATTGGGAGAAAATTACCGTGCGTGTAAATAACAGCACTCTGGAAGCGGAACAGGTGTTTTTTTCACAGTGCGGAGAAGGTTTGTGGTTGCCCATAAATCGCCTTCAGAAGAAAGGTGATCGGGTGCAGGTATTTGCTTCCAGAAACGGGAGCGCTTTTTATCCTGAACCGGGAGTGAAGTTCAGTGAGAAACTAAAATTTAATTTATACTCCAGCCGGCTTGAATTTTGTTTTCGCGATGAGGCCGGGGGAGATGCTTCTGTCGATTTTTCGGAATGCTGTGACCTGATCTCAGCCGATTACCTCGGTGAACAAAAACCTGAAGAACCGGTTTGGCTCAATTTTTATAATTACTGGGGAAATCCTAAACCCGAACACTTTACCACTTCCTCCATAAAACGCATCGTCCTCGCTACTTTTGGAAAAACACTGGAGTTTTTGCTGAGTCGTGACATTCTCGACCAACTCGTAAATTATTTGCTTTCGTATTTCACAAACGAATGCCGTTATAAGTCGCACACACCCAAAGCCGTAAAATGCTGGCACCGTGAAAATTGAATTTTTCGAATTACAGCAGCGTATAAGCCGCATAATTTAGCGTAGAACTACGCCTTTTAAAGTGGCGTAGTTTTACCTTGCTGCTGTTAAAGGAAGGACTTACATTTATAAGTAACACCTTTAACATTTAATTCACGGGCTATGAGTTATATGAGAAACGAAATGCTTTATGATGACGGTGAATACTATAATTGGCAGGAACTTGCCGACGACGAAGTAAAAGGATCTTATGGAGGTAACGATCTTGCCGAGTTGAACCGGAGAAATGGTAACGAAGTGCTGGACTTTATTAATCAACTGGGCTTACGTTACTGGAGCCACACTCCCAGTGTAAAAACATTTCAGAAAATCGAGAAAATGATCCGGCAGGATGTACCTGAAAATGTTACTATTCAGCGTCGTGTGGCAGATTGGATCATTATTAACTGGACGTTACACTAAACCGCAACCCCGCACTCAAATTTGTTTAGTGCCTTTAAACAGCGTGTAAATGGCCATGGCATGACCATGGCCCAGAGAGAAATCTTCTTTGAGCCAGGTTACAATTTGTCCGGCTTTTACGCCTTCTTTTAATTTACCCTTTTGAAGAAAGCCTTTTTTCTCAGCCAGTTGTTTAAAATCTTCAGGTGATTTTCCCGTTTTAGTCTGAATGTTATCGAGATACGCTTGAAATGACATAAATTTTTAGCTGTTAAATGATAAAACGGTTCTGATTTTTTGATTTTGCAGGTATTCCGCTAGCCAAAGAATTACTGTAAAAATAATGGGAAAAAGATAAGGGTGTCCGTCGTTGTTGGCCGCGTAAGTGATGGCCGCAGCACCTCCGAGGTAAGCGGTTAAAAACAGAGAGCCAAGAAAACTTGTTTTCCTGTAAATATAAAGCAGAGTGCCTGCTACAAGGTAGAGTCCCAACACCGTCATACACGTTTCGGGTAATCCCAGTTGTTGGGTACCCTCCACGTATTTTGGATGTTTTATCAGTTTCATAATTCCGTCGGTCAATAAAAACAAAGACAGAATCCCTTTAAGTATTCTTCCGGACCAAAGTCTCGTTTTTGAAAGTGTCATTTGATTTTCCATGGTCTTATTATTTTTGAGGATAGGTATAATTTATTAACCAGTGTACGCCAAATTTATCCGCGCACATGCCGCAATAAGCTCCCCAGAAGGTTTTGTTCAAGGGCATTTCCACTTTGCCACCCGCGGAAAGTCCGTTAAAAAGCTTTGAGGTTTCAGCTTCATTTTCGGTGTGAATCGTGATGTGATAATTGTTTCCAAAAGTTAATTTTTGTTCCATGGATTGTAAGGCATCGGTTGCCATAAACACATGTCCCTTTGGAGTGGTTAAGGTAATGTGTACAATTTTGTCTTGTTCATCAGGTGGCATTTTATCGCCGCCGGGAACTTCTTTAAAACGCTGAAAGGTGGTAAACTCTCCACCAAAGATAGATTTGTAGAAATTCATGGCCTCTTCTGTATTTCCCATGAAGTTGAAATAAGGATTCATGCTTAACATAGTTGTGTTTTTTAGGTTCGTTACAAAGGTATTCACAAAGACCTCCGCAAAGGATGTGTAAATGCGGCATTGTTTAGGGGGTAATTGCGACAAAAATTTCACTTACATTTGTCTCATGATCCATGTATCTGTGCTTACTTTAAGAAATGCGGTATTAGCTTCCATTACGGATTCTGCATATGTATTTGAAAAAGTAAACGAGTTTCTCAAAGAGGCGGGAAAGCCCCCTCTCTTTAAAGTACAACTGGTAGGATTTACAGAGGAAGTGCAGTTCAACGCGGGTGCCTATCGCATTAGAACCGACGTTGGTTTTGACGGGGTAAAAAAAACGGATCTTATTATTATACCTTCGTTTACCGGAAATGCGAATAGCGCCACCTATCTGAATAAGGATTGTGTGGT
>CAZMHW010000086.1:0-10518 GCA_964566105.1 uncultured Akkermansia sp. | reverse complement strand
CTCAAAAAAATTCCGGCAGCGACGCGGGCTACACCAAATACCTGGAGCTAATTGCCCTGAAAGACGACAGCGTGAAATGCGAGCGGCTGATAGAACATTCCCGGATAATGGTGGATAGTCTGCAGGACTACGATTTTGCCATCCTCATTCTTCAAAAAACAGAAGCCTTCCTCAAAGAGAAAAACTACCCCACTCTCCGTTTAAAACTCTACAATCAGTGGGGCTACAGCAATTACATGAAAGGAGACTTTGAAGCCGCGGACGGCTATTATGTGAAAGCCCTGGGTTTAAAGATCATTGACAGCGACCAGCTCCTCAAGGCCGACATCCTGAACAGAGCCGGGGCTAACCTGCAAAACCTCTCCGCGTTTAAACGTGCACTAACTTATTACAACGAAGCGCTTGAAATTTATTCCAAATTAAACGACGAAAAAGGAAAAGGCAATGTCTACATCAACATGGCCAATATTTTTGTGTTGAGCGGGGACTTTGAGCAATCGGACGCCTACTTTGACAAGGCCGCTAACTTATTCATCAAAAACAAACAACCGCAAAAATACTCCGTAGTACTCAGCAATAAGTCCCTTATCCGCTCCCGCACAGGAAAACCGGAGGAGGCAAAAAGCCTGTTGCTGCAATCCCTTCATCTGGATTACGACAAATCCAAAAATTTTGACCACTACATTGTTACTCATTTTAATACCGGACTTATTTATGCTGAACTGAAAAAATGGGACAGTTGTTTCTATTATTTCAAAAGAGGCAAATTTCTTGTCGATTCGGTAGGACTTGCTGACACCTATGACGCCAGTTACGACTATTACCTGGGGTATTGTTACCGCCTGAAGGGAGATCTGAAAAAAGCAATTGTGTATTACAAAGACGCCTTAAAGATGCACACCGGCATTGCAGACTTTCAGGGTTTATACAACAACATTGCTTCCCTTTATTTTGAGTTGAAACAATACGACACTGCCTTTCTTTACAAAACCGAGGGCGCCAGAATTGCCGACAGTATTTACAAAAGTGAAGTGCAGGAAAGGATCAAGTTTGAAAACAAACGGCTGGACTTACTGGAAAAAGATTACAAGAACCAGATCCGGTCGGCAGAACAGGAACAAAACCTCAGCAACCTGCAAAAAAGAAACTACCTGCTTATTGGCCTGGTTATTCTGCTGGCAGCAGTGGGACTTGTGTTCTTTCTATATTTTAAGCAGTATAAACTCAAAGAGAAAAAAGAACACTTACAAAGTGAACTTGATTTTTTAAAAGCTCAGCTCAATCCCCATTTTCTTTTTAACTCCATCAACAATATTTATGTGTTGCAGAGCGAGGACAAAGACAAAGCCTCAGAGGTGTTGCTGAAATTCTCGGAGCTCCTGCGGTATCAATTGTACGAATGCAATGTGGCCACACTTCCCCTTAGCAAAGAAATTCAGTTTGTTGAAAATTACATTGAGTTTGAAAAACTACGTTACTCCAACAAAATTCTGGTGAACTACCAGTGTACAAACAACCTGGCACCCGATCTCACTATTTCACCCCTGCTGTTACAACCCTTTGTTGAGAATGCCTTTAAACACACGCCCAAAAACAAAAACAACCTCAGCCGCATCGATATCCGGATAAATGTGGAAGGCGAACACCTCCTTTTTGAAGTCAGCAACACACTTGCTGTGTCTTCTCCCTCAGGCCTGCCAGGAGGAATAGGACTGGAGAATGTAAAAAAACGTCTGAAACTTTTGTATGCCGGCAAGCACGAATTGTTGATCCAAAAAACAGAAAGTGAGTTTAAAATAAGTTTAAAATTGAATTTGAAGCATGATTAACTGCGTCATCATTGAAGATGAGCCTTTGGCACAGAATGGCCTGCTCAACCTGATCAAACCTTATCCGGACCTGGAAGTAACCTCGGTATGCGATGACATTTCCGACTTCACCAGCTTTCAGAAAACCCCGGCAGGTAAAAAAATTGATCTGTTGTTCCTCGACATCGAACTTCCGGGAATGAACGGCATTCAGTTTCTGAGGAACGTAAAACTGGACATGCCTGTTGTGCTGACCACTGCTTACAACGAATTCGCCATGGATGGTTACGAATTAAATGTACTGGACTATCTTTTAAAACCCATTTCAAAAGCCCGCTTTCAGAAAACGATTGAAAAGGCCGAAAACTACATTCGCTTTCTAAACTCGAAACCCGAAGAAACCCGCGATTTTATTTTCGTGAAATCCGATAAAATCCTTGAAAAAATATTTCTCGATGAGATCATTCTCATTGAGGCCATGCGCAATTATGTAATCTACTACTGCGAGAAAAGAAAAATCGTGTGTTACAATTCCCTTAAAAATGTGGAGCAAACCTTACCTGCCGACAAGTTTATTAAGATTCAGAAGTCCTTTATCATCCACAAAAAAAAGATTCAGAAAATAGAAAAAGGATCCGTGTTCATTCATAACCGGAACATCAACATCAACCGCGAAAACCGGGCGGAGATCATTCAGCGCCTCATTGAACCCTAACGAATTCTGAACTTGTCCCTGTATTCGATCGGAGTGATACCCACCAGTTTTAAAAACACTTTCCTGAACGATTTAGGGTCGGCGTAGCCTGTTTGTGTAATGATTTCCGAAATACTCTGATCTCCTTGTTCGAGTAATTTTTTTGCTGTTTCTATTCTGACGTTCTGAAGGTAAGCAATGGGAGGAACCCCTGTAACCTGTTTGAAGCGTCGTACAATGTTTCTTCTGCTGGCAGGAAGATTTTTAGTAACCTCTTCAATGGTATTGATGCGCAGGTAATTGGACTCGATCTTCTGCTGCACCTTTTTCACGAGTTCGTCGTTATGCGAATGATCGGGACGAAAGGTGCTGAAATAACTTTGCTGGTGCCGGTCCAGTTCGATCGCAAAAACCTTACTGATGCGCACTGCCAGTTCCTGGCCACAAAATTTCTGAACGAGGTAAATCAATAGATGAAAAGAAGAGGTGGACCCGCCACTTGTATAACAATTCCAGTCTACCGTTAATGTCCTTCCCGGCTTTACAAAAACAGTAGGATACGCGATGATCATGTTCGAACAATGATCCACATGCGTAGTCGCGAGTTTTCCATTCAGTAGTCCCGATTCGGCGAAGAGAAAGGCACCCGTACAAAAACTGGCGATCTCAGCTCCGGCACGGTATTGCCTTTGCAACCAGGGAAGAAGGTCCCGGTTCTTCTCCACAGACGCTTTTAGATTGTTACTCGTAAAAGCGGGAATAAGCACCAGGTCGGCCTGTAATTTGGACCGGGTAGAACGCAGCAGATACGTATGAAAACGGGTTCCGTTCTTTTCCATCTGTGCCGGACTCTGCAACACCGTGATGCGAAAAGGAAGTTCCTTACCCTTTTGTTTCTGGACGCGGTTAACGGTCTCAAACACCTCAAGGATCGTAGCCACGCTAGAGAGTTGATAATCTTCAGGCAATATGAGCGCGATCTGTTTCATGGTTTTTCATAAAAATACACATTTGTCCCAAATGCCCCTAATTATGTCTTTTAAATCATTTCATTCCCCGATCGCTCACTGTAGTTTTGCTCAAAATTAAGATCATGTCCGGAGAAAAAAATAATTCAGAACAAAAAGTACAGATTAAAAAAGTGCTCGACGACTTCTTTGCAGCCCTCAGTGCAAAAGACATTAAAGGCATGATGGCGCACTATGCTTCAGAGCTGATTGCCTTTGATGTAAAACCTCCTTTTCAAACCAAAGGAGCGGTAGCCTGGCGGCACAACTGGGAAGCCTCTTTGCCCTACTTTCCTCAAACCTTTCACGCGGAAACAAAAGACCACGTGATTTATACCGATGGAAACGTAGCCTTTGCGCACTACCTCTTTCGCATGGCAGGTCCTGAAAAAGAGCATCCTGCGATGCAGACCTGGATGCGCGCGACCACCGGCTATAAATTACAACAGGGCAAATGGAAAATTGTGCACGAGCACTGCTCCGTACCTTTTAATCCACAAAACATGCAGGCTATGTTTAGTCTGGACATTTAAATTCATAAAATACACCCTGCGGTAGTTTACGGCTAAACCAGTCATGCTGAGCGAAGTCGAAGTATGTAATCTTTATCTAAACCACCCTTCGACTCCCGAGGAAAGCTCGGGACAAGTTCCGCTCAGGGTGACGAATACTCTGATTTAAAATATAAATTCAACCATAAATTACAACAAGCTAAAAACTAAAAAAATGACAAAAGAATTCTGGCTCAATCTCCCTGTGCGAGATGTAAAAAAATCAAAACAGTTTTTCACGCAACTCGGTTTTTCATTTAATACCGGACCTGCGGACACCGAAAATTCAGCGGGATTAATGCTCGGCGATAAAAAAGTAATGGTGATGCTCTTTAATGAACCCAACTTTAAAGGCTTCACAAATAAAAACATTACCGACACAACACTATCGAACGAAGTGCTGCTCTCCATAGACGCTGAAAGTAAAGAAGAAGTAGACGCTTTGATCCAAAAAGTAAAGGCCGCCGGAGGTAATAGTAATCACAAGCCTTACGACATGACCGGCTGGATGTACGGCTGTATATTTTCTGACCTGGACGGACATTTGTGGAATGTACTGCACATGGACATGCGTAAAATGCCAAAATTTTAATAGCAGACGTTTATTATGAAAAACACATTTTTAAAAAGTACAGGCGCAATCGCTGCCGGATTTTTTGCGGCGGCTCTTTTATCCATTGCTACCGATGTTATACTGGAGCAAACAGGCGTGATGAAAACAGAACCGTTTAACGACAATCCGGGCTGGCTTATTTTTCTGGTGATTGTTTACCGCTTTATCTACAATACTGCGGGCTGTTATCTGGCTGCCTTGCTTGCACCCAACAAACCCATGCGGCATGCCATGATCATTGGGTTCATCGGACTTTTTCTTTCCATCCTTGGAGCGGTGGTCATGTGGGACAAGGTCATGGCCGTGTACAACATTTCCATAATTGTGATAGCTTTGCCCTGCGCCTGGATTGGCGGAAAATTAGGAACAAAAAAAACAGCATAACATGGCAGCGGCAAAACAACCATCGGGATCAGAAGACGTAAGTGCTTTCATCAAAAAAACTCCGACGGACGTAGCTAAACTTCTGGAGGCAATCCGCCGGGTAATTCTGGGGACAGATAAAGAAATCTCGGAACAGATCAAATGGAATGCTCCCAGTTTTTATTACAGTGGAGAAATGAAAGCCTTTGATGCCAAAGAATACAAACGCGACATTGTTGTGTACAACCTTCATAAGAAAGAATATGTTTTGCTCGTATTTCCCTCGGGAGCTAAGATCAATAATGATTCAGGGCTTTTGGAAGGCGACTACAAAGATGGCAGGAGGTTGCTGAAAATTATGGATCTCAAAGATCTGAAGGCCAAAGAAAAAAATCTGCAAAAGGCCCTCAAAGACTGGTTGCGCCAGGTTGAAAAATAAAATCCCTTTTTTGCTTTTACAAAAACACAGTACATTTGGTCATGGCATTTAATGAACAGCTGGCAGACCGTGTCCGTGAATTACTTGTGGATTCGAGCGATGTAGAAGAAAAACTCATGTTCGGCGGCATGTGTTTTATGGTAGATGGTAAGATGTGTGTGGGTGTTATAAAAGACGAACTCATGTGCCGCCTCGATCCGGCGCTTGAAGAGGTAGTTCTGGAAAATGACGCCTGCCGTCCCATGGATTTTACCGGCAAAAGCATGAAGGGTTTTGTGTTTGTGGCGGAGGAATCTCTAAAACACAAAAAAGAACTCAGCTACTGGGTAAAACTTTGTCTGGATTTTAATCCAAAGGCAAAAGCCACAAAGAAGAAACCGAAAAAATAAATCACCGGGCTTGAGAATCTATACCCACTGGCAGTTGAAAAACACACAAGATCAAACCTGTTATTTCAGGTAATACCTAAATTTCTCTTACAATTAAACATCCTGATTATCAGCACCTAGCTGCGTGCATGATAAAATCACCGTACATTATTTATTTAATTTTTGGGGGTAAACAGCGATTTTTGGGTCTAAATTAGAGGAACAAGGGATTTATGTCGATTAAATTGTATTTTTTTAAGATGAAATAATTGACTTTTTTTGCTAATGTTGTTCCTGACTAAGTATTAAACACAAACACACCGAGGTAATTTTATACAGACCTATGAATGTAGCAATAGTTGAAGATCATAAAATTATGGCTCAAGCCCTGCAAAACGCATTAAGTTCTACCGGTAGCATTAAAGAAATAAGACTTTTTTACAGCAGTGAAAGCTTTTTGAAACATACCAATGACTGGAATCCACATGGTATTATCTCCGATCTCTTAATGCCCGGCGTGAATGGCGCGGATCTTATTAAAGCCTACCGTACCAAGCTGGGGAAAGAAACACGCATCATTGTTTTATCATCGGTTACCAATAAATCAACCATTAAGTACGTAATAAAACAAGGCGCCAATGGCTATCTGAGCAAAGAAGAATCGCTGGAAGAATTGATAAAGGCAATTCACAAAGTAATAGACGGGGAAGAATACATCAGCGAATTTATACTGGATAAACTCGCCGATACCTCTGCCACAGAAGATCAGATTGTTTATCATCTTTCCCCACGTGAAAAAGATGTTTTAAGACTTGTGTGCGGCGGAAGGATTATGAAAGAGATTGCCAGCGACCTCGATCTCAGTATTCACACGGTGCAGAGTTACCACAATAACATTCTTCGCAAATTTAAGGTCAAACGCACTTCCGACCTGATTATCGCGGCCATTCGTTACGGGTTCTATAATCCCGAAACAAACACCTATTAACAAAGTGTATCAAATATCCTAACACCTTTCAAAATTCATTCTGTCATTTTTTGACACGATTCTCCCTTTCATTTAAACTCGTTTTCCTTCCGGATTCCGATTGTAACATACGACTCTAAACAAGGCCCGAACCCCACAAGTTCTCAACATACCCCTAATTTTTGGGGGTAGCATTACCTCGTTAAAAATAAATATAGCCTCTATCTTTGACGCTTATTCTTTTAAACTTATGACCCCCGAGAACATAGGCCAGCCTGTTAGAATTATTATTACGGATGAGAAACCGGTTGAATACTGGTGTGGCCTGCTTAACTGTGAAAAACAGGATCTTTTGCATGCCCTCACCGTAATAAGTGACTCTTACATTATTGTCGACTATTATTTAACACTCAACAGAAAAAAAAAGAACTGACAAAAACGATGAGCTAAAAATTAAAAATCTACTAACCAACAAACAACATGGATCTATTAATTCCGGAAACAAAAAACACACCAAAACTTTTCTACAAATCCAGTTCCAATACCTGGCTGATCTCAGGAAGGTCATACCCGAAAGAGGCCATGGTTTTTTACGAACCCTTACTTGACTGGATAAGCCAATGCGAATTAAACTCAGGGGGAAATTGCAGTTTTGAGTTTAAGCTAGAGTTCTTTAACACCTGCTCTTCCAAGGTTCTGCTGGATGCCCTGGTACGTCTGAGAAAACTTGTAGAACGGGGTAAACTGAATCTTAGTGTAAAATGGTACTATGAAGTAGACGATGAGGATATGAAAGACAACGGTGAATCGCTTATGGAACTTGCACAATTGCCATTTGAACTTGTAGGCATTTAGAAATTATCTGGTTCCGGCATCCTACGCCAGTGGAAATATTCCTTCCAGCTTTGTGCCGGCAACAGATGAATTTATAACCATCCGGCCTTTGATCCTGTTCATTCGTTGAAGCATGCTTTCCATTCCCAGGCCCTCATACGGGGTATCCTGTTCAAAACCCCGTCCGTTGTCACGGATATAAAAATAGCAGGAATTGTCGGGGAAAGAGATATTAACCTCTATTTTACTGGCACCGGAATGTTTCAGAATATTACTGGTAGCCTCCTTTAACATAAGAGTAAGTTGATTTTGTTGCGTAGAGCTCAACTTCGACTCTATCTCTTTTTTATCATATTTTAATTCAATATTTAGGTTTTTCCGTTGAGAAAGGCTTGTAGAAATTTGCTGCAAAAACGGATTCAGGCTGCCCACTACATCTTCAATTCCTTTGTGCAGATTGTGCATATAAGTGCGTGCCTGGCTGTATACGCTGGCAACCTCCTGCTCTATACTTTCCAGCAAACGTCTGCTTTCTTCGTTGCTTTCTTTAAGCCGGAGATCGTTAATATAGTACTTAAGGCCGGATAGCGCACTACTTAGCTCATCATGCATATCCCTTGATATTTTTTTTCTGAGGTAAAGTATGGCTCTTTTACGTTCCCGTTGAATCTCCCTTTCCTGAAGCAAAAGCATATCTTCCTTATTCCGCTTTTCTTTATCCAGCAGAGCCTGTGCCTCGAGTGCTTTGTATTTTCTCTCCCTTCCCCTCATATATAAACCAATAATTACAGCAACCATCGTGACAACAATAGCCGCGAAAGCAAAAATCAGTTTACTTCTTTTTTCATTCTCTTTTGCATTGCCCAATTCCAGGGCCTGAATTTCTTTCTCTTTGCTCATCAGGGCATACTTTTGCATCGCTTCAAAAACCTTACCCCGTTGTGTAAGCAAAGCGGCAGAGTCTTTATACGCGTTGGCAAGCGTAAGGTATCCTACAGCTTTTCTGAAATCGTTTTGTGCAAGCGCGTCTTTGTGCAAAGCATCAAAAATCATATAAGCCAGATTATGATCATTATTGGTTAAACCCTGGCTTAGTAAAATTTTATATGCCGCAGCTCTTTTTCCGGACTTCAAGAGACTAATTCCTTTGTACGCCAGTTTGTTCGGTGTAACCTCACTATAGTACTCTCTGGTGTGGAGTGAAGAGTCTATTAAAACAATCGCTTTGGTGTAATCGCCTGTCAGGTAACTGTAGTAGCCTTTTAAAAACAGTTGAAACGAGTTCCATTGATCTGCCTTGAGACTTGACTGATCCATACTCTTTATGTAAAAAAGGGCGGAATCAAGAAGCCGCTTGTCCCCTCCGTCTTCATACCAGGATAAATAGGTGAGCGCCTTATCCTGAAAGTTTTCTACTTTATAAAACAACGCTACACCATTTTGTCTTTCTTTTGCTGTAGTGTATGTTAACATAATATTCTGCTCTTCGATGGCTTTATGATATAAATTCATCGCGGAATACAATGGATACAGGCAAGAGTGGGCTACAGATAAACCGGTAGTATCTTTTAGAGTAGTAAAAATTTCGATGGCTTTGTTAAACTTTTCGGATGCTTCTTCGTATTTGTTTTTCAATATTCCAAACATCCCAATACCAAGATAAGAAAACGCGAGTTGCTTGCTGTACCTTGGATTTGTCGCCCCGTACCTTATCACCGTGTTATAATAAGGCACACACTCCCAGGGTTTAGAATGCTCATCTGCCAATTCATAGAAATAATTTCCAAGCGCAGCATTATTTAAAACTATTACCGCCGTATCCGAACTTTGTTGTGTAAATTGTTTCAATTCCTCAACCAGTAATTTTATTTCTTTGACTACAGAGACCTCTGCATTCCAGCTAAAATCATGTGCTCTGTCTATAATCTTTCTTTTCTCATCAACCGTCAATTTAGATCGTTCAAGTGGTTTGATTTCGGGTGGAAGAATTTTGTAGAGTGCTTCACTTATCTGAGCTCCGCTGCTAAATGTTTTAAACAGAAAAAAAATCAGGAATAAAAATACCTCTAGTTTTTTACCAGACATAAGGATGATTGTTGCGTGTGTGTCACCTCTAAATTAACTATAAAAAAGGACTCCAACAACGTTTATCACCGGGAATTAGCCGACACTTTCCTTTAATAACAGTGATTTTCGGGACACTCTCCCGCAAAATTCCCGGAGCCGCACTTACATCATTTTTTTTGATTTTAGAAACTGCCCCGTTACCGATATATGTTACCAGAATACGAATAAGACAGGATCGGCCAATCTTCAGAAAATACCTACCTTTACCCCCGATGCTACAAAAATCTGTTTCATTAAGAACTGTAAATGTTACCCGTTACCTGCAACCCCTGCGGGAGGGAGGTTCTTTACCCGCGCTGGCCGAAGCTGACGATGACTTTAAATACGTTTTAAAATTTAAGGGAGGTGGCCATGGCGTAAAAACACTTATCGCAGAATTAATTGGCGGTGAGATTGCGCGTGCGCTCGGGCTCAAAATTCCGGAATTAGTGTTTGCGAATCTGGATGAAGCATTTGGGCGCACGGAAGGCGACGAAGAAATTCAGGACCTGTTGAAAGGCAGTCAGGGTTTAAACCTGGCTCTGCATTTTTTATCAGGCGCCATTACATTTGATCCGGTGGTTACGAAAGTAGATCCAAAGCTCGCCTCTCAGATTGTTTGGCTGGATGCCCTGATCACCAATATGGACCGCACCATTAAAAACACCAACATGCTGATGTGGCATAAAGAATTGTGGTTGATCGATCACGGTTCCTGTTTATATTTTCAGTACACCTGGAACAACTGGGAAACAAAAGCGGTAGGTG
>CAZMHW010000085.1:0-10741 GCA_964566105.1 uncultured Akkermansia sp. | reverse complement strand
CTTTCAGTGCGGAGGGTTTTTATTTTCTCCCATTTTTCGCGGCCGCCTATGGCCTCAATGTGTTTGTTAACGATCTCATCAACTGTTTGCGAAAAACCGTTCAGGCTCAACAGTGCAAAGAAGAGCGCGGCGAATGTTGTTTTAGTCTTTTTCATGAATGCTAAGTTTATTTGGGAACCGTGATCAAGTATAAATTTAATTATTATAACGTTACTTTCAAATGAACTTGTTTACTGGTAAAAATCGAGGATGTGTGGTCTAACCGTAATTTCATTCTCAGGGATTACTGAAATAATTATACATTTGATTTATGAAAATAAACTTAAAATTTTTAGCGGGCTTTATAGCATTACTTCTTGTTTCCTGTGACCCAGGCGAGAACAAGGAAATGGAAAAACAACTGCTTGGAGAATGGAGAAGTCTTGATTTAAGGCTGGAGATGAATACCTATCAAAACAAAGAGGGCTCAAAAATTTTCGACGTAAAAGAAGGGGAGTGGGAAACCAAAATGAACATTCGTCCCATTGTTACCTATTACAAAGAGAATGGAATTTATATTTCGGAGCACCGTAATTTAAGGGATAGCCTTGTTTTCAGACCGGCCGGTAAATGGAAAATAATTGGATCTGAGCTGCAATTGCAGGATACCTTTCCTGAATTAGGGCCGGTTTATATTTATACCCTGGCTATTCAGAATAACATTGCTGAATTAAAGGGCGTTGAAGACAGTGATGGGGACCAACAAGCCGATGATAATTATTTTGGGCGGTTACAGAGAAAGTAACGTTCAAATACATTTGAAGAGAATAAATCCCCGGGTCTTCAGCTAAACCTAAGACCCGGGGATTTAGTATTTATTTTGTTGGCTTAGGTGCCGAGCCCATTGTTACTACATATTGCAGAATTAATTCCTGCTCCTTACTTCCCAGTTTTTCAGTACCCGCCTTTTTATTTACTTTTTTTACCATGCGTGGTACCACCGCGTTCCATTTTTCTTCGCTGCGTCCTGCCGGATTTTTTAAGCCGTGACATTGGCCACAGTTTTGTTCAAACAGAGTTTTACCTTCATTAAGGGAGGCTAAACTGGCGCTGCTGTATTTTTTAGTGGCACGTTCCGCGTCACTTTGTGTTGGAACTAATAATTTGGTAGAGCCACAAGCTGTTATGAACAGAACAGCCGCAGTGAGTGAAATGAAGTTTTTTTTCATAGTGGTTTATTTATTATTTACATTCTCCGTCCGGGGTGCAAACAGCTCCCGTACTGGAATTGGTTAATACTCCCGGATTACTTTTGCTGTAGTCTTCCCACGCTTTTTCAAGGGAACTTAAAAATACGTTCGGATCCTGTGCGCCTGACACCGCGTATTTTCGGTCCAACACAAAAAATGGCACACCGCTTACACCTATTTGTTCCGCCTGGCGGATGTCTATATTTACTTCAGTGGCGAAGTCGCTGCTTTCCAGTACTTTTTTTACGTCGGCGGCGTCCAGGCCTATTTCAGTTCCCAATTGAATCAGTGTGGCATGATCGGCCGTGTTTTTTCCTTCGGTGAAATACGCTTTAAACAAACGTTCCTCTGCGGCGTCGCCTTTGCCGAGCGTTTTAGCGTATTGAATAAAACGGTGGGCGTCAAACGAGTTGGCTACCACGGCTTTGTCAAAGTCGTAATTTAAACCCACACCTTTTGCCATTTCGCTTACGTATTTTACGGTATTGCGTGTGTAATCCATGGTCCAGCCTTTTGTCTCGGCTAAATGCTGAACTGTATTTTTGGAAGGATCGGTTTTTAAATTAGGGTTTAACTGAAAACTTTTCCATTCTACTTCTATATTGTCTTTGTATTTAAAGTCCGCCAAAGCGGATTCAAATTTACGTTTCCCGATGTAACAAAACGGGCACATCACGTCTGACCAGATCTCAACTTTCATTTTTTTGGTAGTTAAAGTGTTAATTTTTTGAACTTGTTGTTTTTCTTCAGTTTGTGAATACGTGCATGAACCTGAGAACAGCAGTGTGAGTAATGAACCCCATACGATACTTGTTTTTTTATTCAGCTTCATAAAATTAAATATACTACAAACTTAAATGGATTTCAATTTATTTTTTCAGGCAGAAATCTTAAGTTTTCTATTGCTGCCTGCAATGATACGGGTTCGGTGTTTGGTTCCCCATTGGTGCAATTCACCAATCAGGGGTTTTAACGTTTTTCCATAAGCCGTGAGTTCGTATTCTACACTTACGGGTACTGTGTCGTAAACGTGTCTCTCTGCAAGCTCATTCATTTCCAGTTCCTTTAATTCTTTCGAGAGCATTTTTGGGGTAATGCCTGGAATTTCGCGCTGAATTTGTTTGAACCTCTTTTTTCCAAAGGTCAGAGAAATGATGATGGGTAGTTTCCATTTACCCTGCAGCACATCCAGAGCATCCTTAACAGGCAAGAGCATTTTGTGACACTGCTCTGCTGAGAGATGTTCAGGACATTTGCGTTTGTCTTCGGTGGTCATAGTATTGCGAATTGTAGTATAAAGGTAAGCATATATCTGCTATCTTTTGTAGAGTGGTTTCCTCAAGTATACCGGTATGCTTTTGGATACCTGCTCTAGATCGGGTATTTAATGTCCTAATTTTGACCCGAAATAAACAATCAAAAAAATGAAAACAACTAAAATTATCTATTGGTCGCTTACAGGCCTTGTGGCACTTGGCTTTTTAATGAGCAGTTTTATGTATTTGAGTAAAAATCCGGAGCTGATGAATGGATTTAAAATGATGGGTTTCCCTGAATTTTTTGTAAATATACTTGGCCTGGCAAAATTACTTGGCGCTTTAGCTCTTGTAAATCCATGGTTCCCGAAATTAAAAGAATGGGCTTATGCCGGTTTCACTTTTACCCTGATTGGTGCGGTGTGGACACATGCTTCCACGCATACTCCTTTCGTTGGACCTCTGGTATTCCTGGCCTTATTAGGAGCTTCTTATTATTTTCAAAATAAACTCCGGGTAAAACAAGGGGATTTAAGTGCGGTAAAAGCTTAGTTTTAAATCCAAAATAAACGTATAAGGCAGATCTCAGGGTCTGCTTTTTTTATGCCTGAATTATTTAGTAATCAACAGCTCTTAATTCAATGACCTGATTTAGTATTTTCGTACACTTAATTAGCAGTATGGAACCACTCAAAGAAATGTTCAACCAAAAGTTTTACGAACACCTGGCCACTGAATTCGCCAGAGTCGACAAACAATTTAACCACAAACAGTTTTTGGTGGATGTTACTGCCAACATGAAAGAACTTTCGCTGAATCAACGGATGCGGAATACCTCAGTCATGCTAAAAAAACACCTTCCGGTGGATTTTAAAAAGACGTTGCAGATCATGGAGCGGGTCATTCCAAATACGCGGGGCGGTTATACCAATTTGCTGTTCCCTGATTTTGTAAGTCTTTACGGACATGAGCATGTGGATCATTCCCTGGAAGCTTTAAAATTATTTACCCAGTACGGTTCTTCTGAGTTTGCCATCCGCGAGTTTTTAAAACGCGATTTTACGAAAACCATTAAAGTGATGTACGGCTGGGCTCGAGATAAAAATCATCACGTGCGCCGCTTGTCGTCCGAAGGGAGCCGGCCGCGCCTGCCCTGGTCGTTTAAACTGGATGAAGTTATTAAGAATCCAGGGATCACACAGCCTATCCTGGAAACCTTGAAAGCAGACGAGGAATTGTATGTGCGTAAATCTGTTGCTAATCACCTCAATGACATTTCAAAAGAGAACCCGGATTACATGCTGAATCTGGTCAATTCCTGGGATAAGAAAAATCCACATACCCTTTGGATCATTAAACACGCCAGCCGGACACTGATTAAAAAAGGAAACAGCGGTTCCTTGTCTGTTTTTGACTTTGAAAAGGATGCAAAAGTTAAAGTGGAAAACTTTAAGGTAAAACCCGCAAAATTGAAATTAGGAGAGAGCCTTGTTTTTGAATTCGATCTGATCTCCGAAAAAAATAAAACACAAAAACTTGTGGTGGATTATGTAATCCACTACGTTAAAAAATCAGGTGAACTTTCTCCCAAAGTATTTAAGCTGAAAGAACTGCAATTGGGGGCAAAGGAGCGGGTGCATCTTTCCAAAAAGCAGGTGTTTAAGGATTTCACTACACGCAAACACGAAAAAGGACAACATGTGGTGGAGATTCAGGTGAACGGAAAAATTTTGGCTGGACAAACCTTTCAACTTGTTCTATAATTTGATAAATTCGATTTATGAAATCGGATTATTGGAACGTAACAGATGAACAGGTTATTGAGAAGACCGGTAAAAAGATCGCGGAATGGATGAAGATTCTCGGTAAATTTAAAGCCGCCGAAAAAAAATCAAATGAGGTGGTTGCTTTTCTTCAGTCCGAATACCAGGTCCCCCGCTATTGGGCACGTACACTAACGACCAATTATTTAAAGCAATTGGAATAAAATTGAGCAAGATTCGGGTTTATAATATACCGGGCGCTTTTTAGTTTTGGTACTCAATTAGAAAAAATGAACAAACAAGACACTCTTAATTATTACCGCATTGCCGAAGCCATTAATTATATCCGGGCCCACGTCAAAGAACAACCCAATCTGGATGAGATAGCAGAAAAAATCAATCTCAGTCCCTTTCATTTTCAACGTTTGTTTACGGACTGGGCAGGGGTAAGTCCCAAAAAATTTCTGCAATACCTCACGGTAGAATATTCTAAAAATCTTCTTAAACACAAAGAGATGAATTTGTTTGATGTGGCAGATGATCTGGGGCTTTCCGGTACCGGGCGTTTGCACGATCTCTTTGTTAGTCTGGAAGGAATGACTCCCGGTGAATTTAAAAATGGTGGAGAAGACCTGCAGATTAATTATAGTTTTGAGCATACTTTGTTCGGGGAAATACTGGTTGCGTCCACCAAAAAAGGCGTTTGCAAATTGGCTTTTAGCAGCGGTGATGAAGATGTTTTGGAAGAATTAAGGGCGGCTTTCCCAAATGCCATACTTAAAGAACAGCGCGATGATTTTCAAAAAACGGCACTGAGTATTTTTTCTAAGAACTGGAGCGAGCCGCAGCGTATTAAACTTCATCTGAAAGGAACGGATTTTCAGCTAAAAGTCTGGCAAGCCTTACTAAATATTCCTGTGGGACAATTAACCAGTTACGGGGCAGTAGCGCAAACGATCGGAAACCAGAATGCTTCACGCGCCGTGGGAACAGCGATTGGTGATAATCCCGTGGCTTACATCATTCCCTGTCACAGGGTGGTTCAGGCTACCGGTAATTATGGGGAGTACCGTTGGGGAAGCACCCGGAAAAAACTCTTAATCGGTTGGGAAGCTGCTCAATTAAATACGGAAGCATGTTGAACGACTTATTTGATCCCAACGAAAATTTGCTGCCTCACAAAGGAGAAGCTTATTTTTATCCGGCCTTTTTTGATAATACAGAAAGTGATGCCTTGTTTCAAAGCTTGTTAACTCAGGTCAACTGGAAACAGGAACCCATTCGTATTTTCGGAAAAGAGGTAATGCAACCGCGCCTCACTGCCTGGTTTGCGGAGGAGGGGAAGAGTTACTCCTATTCGGGAATTACCATGGAAGCGTATCCCTGGAACGAAACCTTGATAAAAATAAAAAGTAAGGTTGAAAAAAAAGCGGACGTAAAATTTAATAGCGCCCTTTTGAATTTGTACCGTGATGGACGGGATAGCATGGGCTGGCATCGGGACAATGAAAAAGAACTGGGAGTGAATCCGGTTATCGCCTCCGTGAGTTTTGGCGCTATGCGTACATTTCAACTAAGGGAGTATCAAACAAAATCTAATTTACGCTCCATACCCCTCGGACACGGCAGTATGCTGCTCATGCGCGGTGAAACCCAACCTTACTGGGAACACCAGGTGCCTAAAACAAATAAAATAAATGCGCCGAGAATTAATATCACGTTTAGAGTAGTAAAATAGACCATACTGACCTGGTAGGACTCCTGTTTGTAATCCTTCAGGGCTAAAATTACCCGCCACCTTCTTGTGGTCTGTGCATGCCCGGAGGAGGTCCGCCCGGGAACATATTCGGACGCTCTTCTGTTTTTGGCGCTGTTCCGCTCTTAAAATTCTTAAGCGTGTAGGTGAGTGTAAACATGCCGTATCTGCGGAGTACCGTGGTGTTGTTGTCTTCTGTGTAAGCACCGGTTATGGTTCTGCTAATACTTCTGTTTTGATTCAGGATGTCAAATACCGAGATCTTTGCTTCCAGATTTTTATTTTTAAGAAACTTGTAGCCTACATAAGCATTCCATAATAAATACTGCTGGTTAAAACTCTGACTCAAACCATTGTATAGGGTATGACTTACATCGCTGTTAAACACAATTCCCTTTTTGGTGATCCAGTTAATTTTGAAAGTGCCTGTGTGCGAAAAGTAATTGTTATCAGACTTTGTTTGAACGGAATTTTTTACAATCGTGTAATTACCATTGTAACCCAGCGAGAAGTCCAGGTTCTGACTGATGTTGCTTCCTATAAAAATTCCCGCGTTAGTGGCATAAGAACTGGAATAATTGAGTTGATCGTTGATCAGACTGGGTGTGTGGTTGTAATTTAATCCACCGTTAATGTTCAGGTTACTTTTTAGTTGTTTTACCGGAAAGCCGTATACGCCAAAAGCCCTCAGGCTATAGAATCCGTCGAGGTTTACAGGTTTGGTAAGCTGACTTCCTGCCCTGATAGTGTAATTCTGAATGGAGGTATCGTTTTTAAGAATGTAGGTGGCGTTGCTAATGTAGTTGTTGGTGTAATTTCCATTTATGAATATCATGGCATTACGCGAGGTTTTCGGGTCAAATCCTCCAAAGCGCAGATTCAGATTGTTTTCAAAGGTTTGTTTCAGGTTTTGGTTTCCTGATTTAATTTGTAAAGGATTGGAAATGTCAATGACATTCTGAAGCTGGCTGATACTTGGGATATTGGTATTGGTCCTGTAATTGATTCTCAGGTTTTTTGTTTTGTTAAAACGGTAATTTAATTGCGCGTTGGGCAAAATGTTTTGAAAAGACTGGCTGATGGCGAAGGCAACAGGAAACACCTGACTTCCGCTCAACTGCGATTGCTGCGCGTCTGCTCCAAAACTAAAATTTAATTTGTCTTTTCTGTAACGATAACTTAAGCCTCCCTTCTGAATCTGGTAGGTGTTATCGTATTTGTTGGAGAGAGAGGTACTGAAGTCACTGTAAGTGTTGGAAACAGCGTCAAGGTTGTTGGTAGATTTGTCGGATTTTCCCTGGGTATAGGAAGGATTGTAGGAAATCTGCACCTGTGCGTTTTTGTTTAAAGGTTCTGTGTAAGAAAGATTGGGTGAAATTTTTTTCGTGTAACCGTAGGTTGCAAATTGCTGATCGATACTGGAAGAGGAGGTGTCGCTGTAATAATTCAGAGACTGATAGCTTCCGGTATTGTTACGCTCGGAGAGCTGAGTAGAAATACCCAGAGAAACGGTTCTGCCTTCTTTTTCTAATTTATGCTGAAGTAAAATGTTGTTGGAAAAATCGTATCCTTTATTGTTGTTTTTTGACTGGGTGTTCGTATTACTCAGTAAAACCGAGTCGGCAATACTGTTACTTCCTAATAAGGAACTGGTAGCCTTGTTATCCTGAAAATTCAAACTCGGCGTAACGATTAACTTGTTGGAGGAGTCAATCGTGTATTCAAAACGGAAATTGAAACGGTGATTAGCGTTCAACATATTGTCCGTATTGTTTTGTTTATACTTGAGAGTGTTGCCCGTAAAGTAATTTCTACTGATGTTGCTCACTTGTTTGTTATCCGTGTGATTGAAAAAGTAACTTCCGGAAACAGCAATTTTTTTACCCCATTCATCTGAATAATTAAGTCCGGCTGATTGTGTGGTTGTATTTCCTTTTTGAGGAGAAGTTAACAAGCTGGAAGCGCCGCCCATGCCACCTCCGGGACCGCCACCCTGGCCGGTGTTACCCATGGCCCCCGTAATGTCTGACATGCTGAAATTTTGTTGGTTGATGTTGTTCGACAGGAGTAAAAGTGACACCCGTTGTTTATTCTTGAAACTATTTAACGCCGCTCCTGCATTATAACGTATGTTTTGAGATTCATCGGCGCCAAGTCCTCCGTACACTTTTCCAAACTGTCCTACGTTTTTCCCTTTTTTAGTGACTAGGTTAATCGTTTTTTGCTGATTGCCATCGTTAAAGCCGGTGAATTGAGATTGGTCACTCATCTTATCAAAGACTTCTACCCGGTCAATGATATCAGATGGCACATTTTTTAGCGTGGCGTTGGGATCGTCCCCAAAAAAAGGTTTTCCGTCTACCAGAACTTTTTGTACGGTCTCTCCGTTTACCTTAACTCCTGAATTATCGGAAGTAACCCCCGGCATTTTTTTCACAAGATCTTCAGCTGTCGCGTCTGGATTGGTTTTAAACGCGCCGGCATTAAAAGCGGTTGTATCTCCTTTTTGCTCTCCGCGTGTTTGTGTGGTAACTACTTCAACTTCTTTCAAACTTTTGGCTTTTGATTCCTTTAAAATGATTTTATCTAAGGCTATCGCTTCCGTTTTTGTCTGTAAAGGTACAGACTGAGAAAGTCCGAAATAACTGAGGTGCGTAAAAAGCAAGGTGTATTTGGTGTTGGGCTGAACGCTGAGTGTAAATTGACCGTTGGCGTCAGTAACGCTTCCTGTAACCAGCGCGGAGTCTTTCCCAAGCACACGAACTGTTGCTCCGGGCAGGGTGCCGCCTTTCTCTTCGTAAACGGTTCCGGTAACAGCAACCTGACCGATACTGTTACATGAAATAAAGAAAAGAAGAATAAGAAAGGATATGCGGTAGTGAATGGATTTCATTAATAGGACGTATAATAATTTAGTTTAGTTAAAGGATTTGTTTTCTATGAATTTCTGAAATTTTGTTTTGTACTGCTCGGCAACAGTAATGCGCTGTTGGTTAATGAGTATTTGTCCGCGCTCTACCGCATCTATTTTATCGAGAGCTACAATAAAGGAACGATGCACCCGCATAAATTTTTCCACCGGGAGTTCTTCTTCCAGTGTTTTTAAACTCATGAGTGTTAGAACCGGCTTAGGCTGAGAGGTCAGCCAGATCTTAATATAGTCTTTAAGTCCCTCAAAATAAAAAACTTCGTCGAGATTTATTTTTATTTGTTTGTATTCCGACTTCACAAACATAAAATTGTTGGACGAAGAAGTTCCATTCCTTTCATCCTCGAGGCTTATGCGTTCAAGTGCCTTGTTGGCAGCTTTAAAAAATTCGGCATAATTAAATGGTTTTAGAAGAAAATCGATAGCGTTTACCTTGAAGCCATCCAGCGCATAGTCTTTAAACGCAGTTGTAAAAATTACTTTTACGTTGGGAGATAGGGTTTGACTAAAATCGATTCCGGTCATGTCCGGCATTTGAATGTCTAAAAAAACAAGTTCAATGTTGCTGGTTTTTATGAACTCCAGCGCTTCAAATGCGTTGAGGCATTTTCCTTTCAGTTCAAGAAAGGGAGTTTTCTCTACGTAGCCAGCTACGAGGTCCAGGGCAAAAGGTTCATCATCTACTATCAGACAGTTTATTTTACGCATCTGTTATAAATTAGTCGAGGTTGATTTCAAGTCTTACAGAATACAGCGTATTTTCTGATCGCGTCTCAAAATGATATTTGCCCGGGTACGAGAGTTCGAGACGTTTTTTTAGATTGTTTAATCCAATGCCTGAACCGCTTTTATCCTTTTCACTTTTAGGAAAATTGGTATTCGCCGCGAGGAAACTGATTTTGTTTTTTTCAAGGTTCAGACTGAATTTTATTTCAGAGGGCTGGGTGGCAGAAACACCATGCTTAAAGGCGTTTTCAATAAGCGAAATAAACAGGAAAGGTGTAATTTCGATCTTTTGTGTCACTGCCGGTAGATCGGTCTCTACGCTGGTTTTATCAGAGATCCGCAATTTCATCAGATCAATGTATTGTTTCATAAAGTCGATTTCTTCGTTCAGATAGGTTTTTCCGCTTTCTGTTTCGTAAAGCATGTAGCGCATGAGTTTTGCCAGACTGTGCACTGTTTCCTGCGCCAGAGAAGGGGAGCGTTCAATCAGCGCGTAAATAGTATTGAGTGAATTGAAAAAGAAGTGCGGTTGTAACTGGTATTTTAAATGCTGCAATTCGGAGTTAAGAATTTCTTTTTCTCTTTCTTTTTGTTCAGCTTCCGTCTTCGACCATTTTTCGGTGGTTTTAATCGCAAAGGCAATGATTGCTGGAATAATCATGGAAATAACGTCCCTGTAGATAAACAATTGCATGGGTGGTCCGTGTTTTGGTCCTCCTCCGTGCTTTGGTGGCATGTTTTCGGGTTTTATTTCCGAAATCATGTTTAAAAAATCACGAATCTCAAAATGAATCCAGATAAAGAATAAGATCAGCAACAGATTAATGCCGATAAATACAAACTGCCTGCGTTTGAATAGAAAACGATCAATTAAAAGAAGGTAATTGAGGTAAAAAATAACCGCGTAAAAAAACATGGGCACCCAGGTAATCCGAATCATTTTTACATAATCTATCGAATCAGTATCGCTGTGGGATAATAAAAAAGGAAGCAACAATAACAAGATCCACACCAGAACATGAATCAGGCTTCTGAAAGCGATTTTATCTCTGTAATTGGATAGCATAATCGTTTAATTTACT
>CAZMHW010000084.1:0-10873 GCA_964566105.1 uncultured Akkermansia sp. | reverse complement strand
TCTGTTCCTTATTTTCTTCAACATGAACAGGGTTATTATCAGGAAAATCTTGAAGTGCCCTTTTTTAATTACTATTTAAAAGGCCAGGGTGATGCGAAAACGATTTCCGAAGCAACTGTTTTTTTTACCGGTGAAAACCAATGGCGCAAACTCGAAAGCTGGCCACCGAAGAACATAGACTACAAACCTGTTTATTTTAGTGACAAACAAAACCTTTCCTTTGAAAAACCAAACAAAAACTCTTCTTTTTCGAAATACACCAGCGACCCTTCGAAGCCGGTACCTTATACGGAAGATGTGCACATGAGCAGGACACGTGAGTACATGGACGATGATCAGCGTTTTGCATCCAGGCGTCCGGATGTTCTGGTTTACGAAACAGACGTGTTGAGTTCTGACCTTACCCTTGCAGGACCTGTTGTTGCAGACTTAAAAGTAAAACTCAGCAGTACAGACGCAGATTTTGTTGTGAAGATCATCGATGTGTTTCCCGATAATTTCACTTACGATACAAGCGATTGTTGCAAAGGACCAAAACCTGAAGTGGAAATGGCCGGTTACCAGATGCTGGTACGGGGCGAAATCATGCGCGGAAAATTCAGGAACAGTTTTGAAAAACCAGAAGCTTTTGATCCACAAAAAATTGAAACCGTTAATTTTACGCTCCCGGACGTAGCGCATACGTTCAAAAAAGGACATAAACTGATGATTCAGGTTCAAAGCACCTGGTTTCCGATCTTTGACAGGAATCCGCAACAATTTCTGGATATTTATTCCTGTAAGGATGAGGACTTTGTTCCGTGCGAGATCCGTGTATTTCAGCAGGCGGATGCCGCTTCTTCCATTTTACTGCCAATACTTAAAAACTAATGTTCCAGCAAATCAGCATATACGTTCTACTTGGCGCAGCCCTCTTTTATTTGGTGTACAAATTTCTATTACCAAAAAAAAAGAAAAACAAATCCGGTGGGGGCTGTGATAATTGTCACTAAAGTAAGTTGGCTTAGCGCTTGAATTTATAAATCCGGATCATCAGAATAGCCAGGAGCGCGGTAAACACAATCCAGATCCGGCTGGTGAGTGATTTTTTTGATGAACCTGGTTTTTGCAGTTTTGCTTCTGCGACAGGTTTTAATGCCGCAATTGATTTCGTTTCGTTCTCCACTTTTTCAGGAATTGCCGACACGGTGTGTACTTCCGGAACTGTTACCGGGGCAAGACCCTCGACAGTATAGGTTCCGGTAACTATATTCACATCAAAAACCTGTGGTTTCCACTGGTAAATTGCTCCACCCATGGCCGTGATGGTCATCTGAGGGCTGATGCTAAATACGTTTGGCGCTACACTCAGAGTAGGAATCTCTACAGGCTTTACCATAAAATCAATCGAAAAAACAGCGCCCTTTTTAATTGTATCTGTCATCAACGGCACTTTCCATAGTGTATCCGCGCGATCTGGCCTGTTAGTCCCTGTATAAGAAACCCTCAGATCAAACACAGAATCGGTGACGTCCTTTTCTAAAAGAACAAATGAGAATCTGCCACTCGAATCTGTCTTTACGGAATAAATAACCGAGTTTTTTTGTAACATTCTGACATCCGCGTTCACAATCACTTCTTTATTGACCTTGTCTCTGATGGTCCCTTCCAATTTCAGTGGAAATCGCAAATTCGAAAATTTGCCTTTGAAAATTTCTTTGTGAATAGAATCCACTGAGTTTTTATTTGGCTCGTTTGTTTGAGCCAGTAAATCCTTCTCGGGAAGCGCAGCGCCCAGAAGAGTTAAGAGCGACAAAGACAAAGTCTTGAAGTTCCCGATCTCATATTCGGATGTGTGGTAACTTAACTGATCACTTGTAAAGCGTCCGCAAAAAACCTTCGCTTCTGTATTTTCCAAATCAGCGGAAGTATAATCGTTGATCGCTTTTTTACATTCTTTACAATACCTTCCTTTCTCTGCGTGAGGCATAGTTTCCCAATCGATCTTACAGGGAAATATCATGGTGAGTTTTTTCACGATTGGTCGCAGAAAAAGGTGTGTCTCTCAAATTTAGATATTCACTCCCTCTTTCTAAACACATTTGCCCGTCATTAACGCTAATTAACACCGGGTTCTTCCAAAATTTAAATTACAGGTAAATAAACAGGAAAGAATAGGAGTTTCTTAAAAAGTATATCTTTACTGTGTTATGAAAATTTTCAGTACCGAACAAATAAAGGCCATTGACGCATTCACCATCGAACATGAACCTATAAATTCTATAGATTTGATGGAACGTGCTGCGCGTGCCTGTGTGAGCCGGCTGGTAAAATTAATCACACCTGAAGAAAAAATTTACGTACTCTGCGGCAAAGGAAACAATGGTGGAGATGGACTGGCCATTGCACGCTTACTTCTGGAACAGGGTTTTGCCGCTGTGTGTTTTGTCATTCACTCTACCGACAAATTTAGTAAGGACGCACAGGAAAATTATACCCGTTTGAAAGAAAAATTCCCACTACAACTGATAGATATTCATTCGGTCGGGGAACTAAAAAAATCAGAAGTGGATAAAAACACTGTACTGGTTGATGCTTTGCTCGGAACGGGCGTAAACAAGCCGGTGGAAGGTTTTTTGGGGGAAGTGATAGCCTACCTCAACGCATCGTTCAAGAAAATCATCAGCATAGATGTACCCAGTGGCTTGTACTGTGATAAAAGTTCTACGGAGAATAAATTTATTATCCACTCTTCTTTAACACTCACCTTCCAATTTCCCAAACTCGCTTTCCTTTTCGCCGAAAATCAAAAATACGTTCCGGAATTTGAGATCTTAAACATTGGTCTGCACGAAAAAGGCATTGCAGCCCAATCCTCCAATTATTATTACATCACCAAAACAGAGATCTCTTCCCTCCTGCAACCACGTTCAAAATTTTCACACAAGGGCACTTACGGTCACGCGCTGCTGCTGGCTGGAAGTAAAGGTAAAAGCGGTGCCGCGCTCATTAGCAGCAGAGCCTGTTTAAGAAGTGGCGCAGGACTTCTCACGGTTCATTCTACAAAAGAAACATTAAATGCACTTCTGACTGTATTACCCGAAGCCATGAGTGAGGAAGATCCTAACCCGAATTTTGTCTCCGAACTCGAAAAACCTGAACGTTACGATGCCATTGGCTTTGGTCCGGGTGTTGGCTTGCACGAAGACACGCAACAGGTCTTAAAAAAAATACTCCATTATTATACCGGAAGTTTGCTCATTGACGCGGATGGATTAAACATTCTTTCAGAAAATAAAACCTGGCTCGATTTTCTACCACCCAATACCATTCTTAGCCCTCATCCCAAAGAGTTTGAACGCCTCACCGAAAAACACGTGGATGATTTCGAACGTTTAAAAGCTGCCAAACATTTTTCATTAACTTACAAATGCATCGTAATTTTAAAAGGTGCACATACCGCCATTGTGATGCCGGATGGAAATATCTTTTTTAATTCCAGCGGTAACGCCGGACTTGCAAAAGGGGGTAGCGGCGACGCGCTAACAGGCATCATTCTGGGATTGATGGCTCGGGGTTACAACGCCCCTCAGTCAGCACTCATTGGCACTTTTGTACATGGATTTTCCGCTGATCTTTGTATTAAGAAAAAAAGTATGGAAAGCCTGTTGATCAGTGACGTGATAGAGCAATTGCCGAAGGCTTTTAAGAAACTGGAGAAATAAAAAAACCGTTTATCTCTAAACGGTTTCTATTCTGGATTATTTTACCATGTAATAAATATTGGTGAGCCACTTGCTCGTGTCTTTTTCCTTCGTGGGATCCGTTACGTATTCCTCAATTACCGCTCCCTGCGTTAAATGCTTTTCCTTTATGTACGCGTCCATTTGCATGTGCGCTGCGGCACTCTTCTCATAAGCACCATAATAAGCTATGTGTAATACTTTTCCGGCAGGAAAGGAAAAGGTTTCCCAACCTTTTAAACTCGTACCCGCCGGAACTTTTGTCACTGCTGCCACGTCCGCTTTTTGTTCCTTCTCGTTATAGTTTGAATAAATAGCTGAAGGTGCAGAGAGTGGCGTTATTTTTTGTTTATCCAATTCCGCTAACAACACAGAATATGTTTTCCCAAGAAATTCGGCCATTTTCATAAAGCTTACCGTCTCTTTTTTTCCAATATAATCTGTCGCCTGCCATTCGTGTTCCATGATCTCGTAACCGGCTTCTGCAGAAGCCGGCAAATTTTCCAGGGCAGATTTTAATTTGGCCAATCCTTTTTCATAGTCCGCACCCAGCATTTTATCCATATTCATAAATAACATTACCGGTCTTCCCATAAAACCCACATCAAACATCATTCCCCAGGTTACGTCAGTTGAGGCGTTATTGTCCTTTAAAATGTAATAGGCTTTTGAATCTCCTTCACCCTTAAACGTGAGTTTGTCCATAATGGTATCGCCCATAAATCCCACGAGCTCCATCGCGCCGCTACCCACGTGTTTGTTACCGGACCAGCTATAACGATGTCCAACAACTCCCGGTGTACCTTCATAGCTTGTTTGCATGGAGGGGTCCTTTTCTGTCCAGGGACTCCAATTGTCGTGAAAGAATTTAAAATCGCCCAGTTTTTCTTTTACCAGCTGTGCCGGCTTATTGATAGAAACCTGGCGTTCTAATTTGATCTGTTTTGGTCCGAATAGCGCAAGCACTAAATACAAAACAAGAATCCCGATAATAACGTATAAAACTTTTTTCATGGTTTTGGTTTTTGTTTAACCAAAATTAAACGTTTTATCCAAATAAAACAGATTTTTGGGAAAAGCATAAGGTTCTGCTTTCAGAGAAAAGAATATCAACAGTTCCTAAATAGATTACTTACTTTATACCCGCCTGAATGTGCTCCCGAAAAACCAAACCCACACTCAGTCCCGGACCACAAGGCCGGTAATTTGCGGAAGGGATAAGGGTGCCTGCCTTGTTGTAATTCGATAAGGCCTGCTGATAGGAAGCGCTTAAACGAATACCCACCTTTTGACTGAAATAATAATTCACTGCCAAAAAGGTTCTGGAAGCCAAAGCCAGCCTTGCATAGGTCTTATCTTTGTCTGCTGCATACGTCAGATCCCAATCCGGATTAAACAATTCCCCCAGAGTGATCTTGATATTTTTACGAACGAGAAGGTCAAAAGAAAGACCAAGGTAAAGCGAGAGATAATTCCGTTTAAGGGTTCGGGTAAAGGGATAATAATTGGCCGTGCCGTCAGAGGACATTCCTTCCTGTATCATTCCCTTTTGACTGAAACCAAAGCCACCGAGATAATCCCAGCGACTGATTCTGAGCACTCTTGAACCTGCTCTTCTCAAAGAGATCTTTTTTGAAAATAAAAAATAAAGTTCCGGAAAAACAGCAGACCGTTGACGGGTAACATAGCCACCCTCATCTGAAACATAATTCTGGAAAAGTCCTGACGAGTTGAGTTGTAGAAGTCCGGCATTCGCTGACATTTTTATACCGTCTAACTGCGAAAATGAAACACAGTATAGAATTAGCGAAAAAAGAATAAGGTAGAACTGACGCATTGGGATTTGCTATACCCAAAGATACAATTTTTTATTCTTTTTCTTTCTCCTTATAAACGTAGTGGATGGTGATATTGTTTGAGGGTTGTTCAGGGGAAGGAGACTCTTGTGACTGTGACTCCTGCCAATAGGGAAAGAGATCCTGTTCCTCCGGTTCTTCTTCCCACTTGTGTTCACGTCGTTTCGGGCCTTCTTTCCGGTAATTATAAGCCACGAGCGCGCCGGCAATCGCTCCAAATAAATGCCCTTCCCAACTCATTTCTTCTTTTAAAGGAAAAACACCCCACACAATTCCACCATATAAAAACACCACCATCATCGAAACAACCATCAGACGCAAATGACGGCGAAATACGCCGCTAAAAAAAAGGAAGCTGGCAAGACCGTAGACCAATGTACTTGCACCAATATGGTAAGTAGGGTAATTCAGGCTGTTCCTTCCTCCAATCCACAACCACACACCGCTGATCAACCAGATCCAAAGGAAAACGGATTTCGCGATCTTTTTATAAAAATAAAAAAGCATCATCCCCAATACTAATAAAGGTAATGTGTTTGAAAGTATGTGTTTGATATCGCCGTGAATAAACACAGAAGTGATAATACCCATGAGACCCTTGCTATCTCTGGGCAACACACCTAATTTTAAAAAATTATAATGAACCGTGTTTTGTAATAAGAACACAAACCAAATGCTTAGAACAAAAAGGAAGGGGTAAAACAGAGTACTGTAAATTTGTTTGAGCAGGTAATTTTTCACTTATTAAAATTGCGAAAAATTAATTTTAGAACAAGGTTAAAAAAGCTTTAAGAGAAAGGCGTGAATTGAAACACGTTACGGAGAAAGCCGAAGAATGAGAATCCAATTAAACTCTTACTATTTTTTTCTCATGGAGACCACCGGTAGCATGATGCGTGTCAGCCACTTTTCCGGATTTTTTTCCACTGCAGGATCTGTAATGTAAAACTCCCGCATTGGACCACTTTGCAAGAGATCGTTTTTATCGCAATAACGTTTTACTTTATCGTAGGCCGCGAATAAGTTTTGATAAGATCCGTAAAAATTATACACCAGCATGCGGGATGCTTCTAACACCACGATCTTGCATTGTTTTGGTTCCACTTTTGGGATACGTTTGATACAGAGAATACTTTCAAATACAAAATTCTGAGGATTGTTGTTGTAAGTAATTTGCCCGATAGGTCCGTTCATTTCAGCGCCCACTGCCTGCAACTCTTTTTCAAGGATCGCGTAATTTTCTACCACCTTTTCTGAAACCTGCTTTACGTTCGAAGAATCTATTTTACTTAATACCAGCATTTCCGGCACATCAAATACACCTGCGGCTCCCGGAGCAGTGCCAAATACATCCATATCGTTTTTGAACCAGGTAGTATCGGTAATTTTAACAGGCTTAAGATTCTCCTGTTTCTTCTCCACTACCTTCTCTTCTTCCTTTTCCGGGGAACAGGAAAAGAAGATCAGGCCGCACAGCAAAACAAGTAAAGAGGTATTTCTGATACGTGAAGTCATTTTATTTTGTTTTGCCTGGATATACTTTTAAAGCCTCATCCAGACAGGTCATGGCCGCTTTCAGATCATCAATTTTCAGTACGTAAGCAATACGCACTTCATTTGAACCGGCGCCAGGAGAAGAATAAAATCCCGTAGCCGGAGCCAGCATTACCGTTTGAGAATTGTAATTAAACTCTTCCAGCAACCACTGACAGAATTTATCCGCGTTATCTATTGGTAATTTAGCAATGCAATAAAACGCGCCACTTGGATTCGGGCAAAATACGCCTTCCATTTTATTCAGGGCACCTATCACATAATCACGACGGGCGACGTATTCTTTTTTTACTCCTTCAAAGTAGGACTTAGGCGTATCCAAAGCCGCCTCTGCGCCTATTTGTCCGTAACTCGGCGGACTTAACCTGGCCTGAGCAAATTTTAAGGCCGCGGTCATAATCTCTTTATTTTTGCTGATCATGGCACCAATACGTGCACCGCAAGCACTGTAACGCTTACTGATCGAATCCAACAACACCACATTATTTTCAATTCCGGTCAAATGCATCACGCTCACATATTCTTTTCCATCGTAACAAAATTCACGGTACACCTCATCACTTAATAAAAAGAGATCGTGTTTTTTAACCAGATCACGCAGAGCCTCTAATTCCGGTTTCGTATACAAATAACCCGTTGGATTTCCCGGATTACAGATCATGATCCCTTTGGTTTTTGGCGTAATGGCTTTTTCAAATTCCGCAATTGGCGGCAGGGCAAATCCACTCTCAATGTAACTGCGGATGGGTTTTACTACCACGTCTGCGGCCTTGCTGAACCCATTGTAATTTGCATAAAACGGTTCAGGAATAATGATTTCATCACCTGGATTAAAACAACTCAATAAAGCAAATTCAATGGCTTCGCTTCCACCGCAGGTAATGATGATTTCACTGGGATCAAGCGCGATATTGTATTCCTGATAATAATTGCAAAGTTTTTTACGATAACTTTCATTACCTGCACTGTGACTGTATTCCACAATTTTAAGATCCGCGTTTTTTATCGCGTTTAAAAAAGACGCCGGAGTTTCAATATCCGGTTGACCGATATTCAGGTGATAGATCTTTGTTCCTCTTTTTTTAGCCGCTTCGGCAAATGGCACCAGTTTACGAATTGGTGAGGCCGGCATGGCTGTAGCTTTTTGTGAAATAGCTGGCATATATTAGTTTTTTAGAGTTCTTAATTAAGGATACAAATATAAAAGAAAGACGCAGATTCCCGTAAGAAAAGGCCAGAGATTTCGTAGACTGAAACATAGCTTTTCCCCGCTTAATCCCGAAAAAAAGACAATAAAAAACCACAGATCGCAGAAATTCGCAAAATCTGCGCCCTCTGTGAAATCTGTGGTTTAGTTAAATCTAACTATTAAAACCGGCTTTTACCGAATCCTTTTTTCTTTTCGCCACCAAAGGCTGGTTTTTCACGGTCGCCGCCACTGTTAAAGCTCGAACCAGGTTTTCTCGGGCGTTTTCCTCTGTCGCCACCACCAAAACCGCCTTCACGTTTCTCTCCACCTCTGAATCCGCCTTCACGTCTGTCGCCACCTTTGTAGCCACCGCCGCCAAAACTTCTTCCGCCGCCGCCACGTCTTTCCCCGTCACCGCTTCTTCCGCCTTCTTTCATTTTACGGTTACTTACTTCCAATGAAATTTTACGGTTGTTAAATTCAATATCCTGAGAATTGAGAGCCATAAACGTGTCTACCAATTTACTTTCTGTTTCAAAGAAAGAGAAACTGCTTTTTACGTCTACATTAAACACCATCCGCTGTTGCAATTTCGCAGCGTCTGCCAGAAAATCTTTTAAACTGTTGATATTAAAACCATCCAGAGCACCCATGTTTACAAAGAAACGGGTAGTTCTGCTGTTTCCAAACGCGCCATCTACAGCACCTTTCACGATGTTAAGATCAGGAGCATTGTCGTAATATTCGTGGAAACGGTTAAACTCTTCACTAATCACGCGTTTAATCAGCTCTTCTTTCGTAAGGTCTTTTAGTTCCTCGTAAATAGCAGGTAAAAAACTTTCAATCTCTTCGTCCTTTACTTCAACATTATTTAATTTGTGTACCAGATTGAATAATTGTTTTTCACATACCTCCAGACCGTTCGGAACATCTTTCTTCACAAATTTCTTTTTGATGATACGTTCGATGTCTTTTATTTTACCACTGTCTTTTGGAGTGATGATCGCAATCGCGATTCCGGACTTACCGGCGCGTGCTGTTCTACCTGTACGGTGCGTGTAGTTTTCCACGTCTTCAGGTAAATTATAATTGATTACGTGTGTTACATTATTCACGTCAATTCCCCGGGCGGCTACGTCGGTAGCCACCAACATTTGGAGTGTTTTGCTCCGGAAACGTTTCATTACAAAATCACGCTGACTTTGGGACAAATCACCGTGCAACGCATCTGCGCTGTAGCCATCCTTTATGAGGGAATCTGCTACTTCCTGCGTTTCTGCTTTGGTACGGCAAAACACGATCCCGAAAATTTCAGGATAATAGTCGGCCACGCGTTTTAAGGCGGAGTAACGATCACGAGGACTTACCACATAATAAATGTGTTCAAGATTATCGGCGCCTTCATTTTTCTTACCGGTGCTTAATTCCACCGGTTTGCTCATGTAGGTACGTGCAATACGCTCCACTTCTTTCGGCATGGTGGCGCTGAACAGCCAGGTACTTTTTTCTTTAGGTGTTTCTTTTAAGATAATATCCAGATCGTCTTTAAAACCCATGTTCAGCATTTCATCTGCCTCATCAAGGATCACAAATTTAATGGTGTTCAAATTTATTGCGCGACGCTCGATCATGTCGATCAAACGTCCGGGAGTAGCAGCTACTACCTGCACGCCTCGTTTAATGTCCTTAATTTGTCCGTCAATTCTGGCTCCACCATAAATGGCAGTTACACCAAAACCTTTTAAGTATTTACCGTAATTTTTAATGTCGTTGGTAATTTGCACACACAACTCGCGGGTTGGCGCGAGAATAAGTGCCTGAACTGTTTTATTATTACAATCGATAGAGCTTAACATTGGTAAACCAAAGGCGGCTGTTTTACCAGTACCGGTTTGTGCAAGAGCCACCACATCTGTTCTTTCTTTGGCCAATAGGGCAATAGTTTGTTCCTGGATAGGTGTCGGGTTCTCGAAACCTAAATCCGTGACAGCTTTTAAAAGGTCGCTGTTGAGACCCAATTCTTGAAAAGTCATTTTTTAAATTTTAAATTAATACATTAAAGCCATAAAAAATCCCGCTTTAATGCTTCGTGCCGTCAAAATAGGCGAGATAATTTTAAGATTAAGACTGCAAATATACGCTTTTTATCGAATTTAACAGGAATAGGCTTTTTTTACAGTATTTACGCTCTTTATTTTCTATTTTTGTGACGTTTTTATGAAACATCATTACGCTATCATAATGGCCGGGGGAGTGGGAACCCGGCGGCCTCACCCGCCATCCGATCGGCCGTGAATACAACCGTGCGTTGCACGCGCCGCCGCCGCATCCGGCGCTGGATCAGCGCGACTACGCCGCCAATTTCGAGGCGTTTCTCCGTGATCGTCCCGCCGGAGCCCCGTTCTTCTTCTGGTGCGGCGTCACCGAGCCGCACCGCGTGTACGAGCAGGGCGCGGGGCTTCGTGCCGGCAAGCGCCTGAGTGACGCGCGGGTGCCGTCGTACTGGCCCGACACCGCGGTGATGGTCTGGTTGCCCGAGCCGAACGTCGATC